>JBAYVY010000034.1:0-17314 GCA_041674345.1 Phycisphaeraceae bacterium
CAGGAGGCGGGGGTGCTCATGCAGATCATCGAGACGGAGGGAACGCGCGCGGCGGACAAGGTGTTCAACCGCATTTCGTACTTGTCGGAGATCGCGACGATTTCGCCCACGCTGGGATTGCTCGGCACGGTGGTGGGCATGATTAAGGTATTTTTCACGCTGACCGCGCCGATCGTGGGCGCGACGAACGTGACGGACCTGTCGGCGGGGATCGCGCAGGCGATGGGCACGACGATGTTCGGATTGATCGTGGCGCTGGCCGCGGGCGCGTTTTACGTGCTGGCCAAGAGCCGGGCGACCGCGGTGCTGATGGCGACCGAACAGATTTGTCACGCGGTGGCGGATCAGACGCATCGTGCCGCGGGCGTGGATGAAACGAAGCTGGTCGGCGCGAAGGATTTCGGGGATGACCCGAATCAGTAGTGAGTAGCGAGTAGCGAGTAGTGAGTAGAAGAGTTGGCGTTGTGACGTATTCGCGGCAACCTTTCGGATTACGGCTTCATTCCTTGTCTTGCTACTCGCTACTCGCTACTCGCTACACAGGAGACAGCCATGAGTTTCGCGCAATCACGGCGGGCGACGACGCGGGGGATTGTGCCTTTGGCGGCGATGATCGACGTGATGTTTCTGCTGCTGATTTTTTTCACGACGACCAGCACGTTCCGCGCGCGGGAGCAGCAGATGGATGTGAAGCTGCCGGTGGCGCAACACGCCAAAGCCCAGGAAGCGACGCGAACGGAGGTGGTGGTGAACGTGCGCCACGACGGCGTGATCGTCGTGGCGGACAAGGTGTATCCGTTGAAGCAGTTGCGGGCCATGCTGGCGGAGCTGGTGAAGGCGTACCCCGACGAGCGGCTGATTATTCGGGGGGATCAGACGACGCAATACGGAAGGATCATCGCGGTGATGGACGCGGCGAGATCGGCGGGGGTGGGGGACATACGGTTCGCGACGGTGAAGAACGCGGGGGAAGTCGAGAGGGGGAATGACGAATGACGAATGAATGTCGAATGACCAATGACGAATGTCGAAGAGATGCGCTGGGCCGCAGCCATTGGACATTGGGCATTCGTCATTCATTCGTCATTCGTCATTCATTCGTCATTGCGATACTGTTGATGGCCGCGCCGCTGCGGGCGCAGAGCGGCCCGCTTTCCCCCGCTGATTTGCAGTTCACGTTCGCGGCGCGGCTGATGCAGGAGAAGGACGCGGAACTGGCGGCGGAGGCGTTCGGGAACTTCGTGCGGGATTACGCGGATGACGCGCGGGTGGGCGATGCGCATTACTACCTGGCGATATTGAAAAGGCGGCAGGGAGACCGAACCGGCGCGATGGCGGAGTTGAAGTCGGCCAACAAGCTGAAGTATGTGACGGCGGCGGCGGCGGGGGTGTTGCGGGGACAACTGATGCTGGAGGACGGGGATGCGACCGGGGCGGTGGCGGTGCTGGAAGCGGTGGATGAAAAGCAGTTGTCGGAGACCCCCGGAAATGTGGCGGCGTGGCATTACCTGCTCGGCGCGGCGTACCGGGGCGCGGGCAATACGGACGCGGCGGCGAAACAGTTTGAAGCCGCGGCGGGCATCGAGGGGGATACGTCGGTGAAGGAACTGGCATGGGTGGAGTTGGCCAAGACGTGGGTGCAGCGGAAAGAATGGGAGAAGGCGAGTAAAACACTGGAACGGGTGGTGGGGGAATCGCAGAATGCTAAGCCGCAAGCGGCGGGGACGCTGCTACTGGCCGGCGCGGTGGCGGAGCAGTTGGGGCGGTGGAAACAGGCGGCGGGATATTACCGGCGGATCGTGGAGCGGCATCAATCATCGGCGGAGTTTCATGGCGCGGCGGCGGGGTGGCTGCGCGCGATGTTCAATGAGGGCGATGACGCGGGGGTGGTGGCGCACGCGGCGGAACTGGGGAAAATCGTGGATGAGGCGGAGGCGAGGGCGACGGTGGATTACTGGCACGCGGCGGCGCTGATCCGGCAGAAAAAATATACGGAGGCGCGGGGGATTTGTGCGCGTCATTCGGATCGCGGAGCCACGAGCGGCCTCGGCCCCGGAAGTGAGGGTGATTTGCGGTACCTCGATGCGGTGGCGATGTTTCATTTGGATGCGGGGAAGTTCCGGGGGTGGTATGACGCGGCGGACGGGAAGGGATTTTCGGCGGCGCAGCGGGATCACTTGTTGTATTTGCGCGCGGAGGCGGAGCAAGACGTTTTGCGCGCGATCGGCCTGTTGGGCGGGTTGATCGAACGCGGGGATTCGGATTACGCGAAGGCGGGGTTGCTGCTGCGGGCGAAGTTGCAGGAACGGGCGGGGCGGAAGGATCAGGCGGCGGAGGATTACGCGCGGTATGCGCAACGGTATGCGGATGACGGACAGGCGGAAGCGGCGATGGGGTATGCGGTGGATTTGGCGATGGCGGGGGGGGAGTATGAGAAGAGCGTTCGGATGATTCAAGGGATTGCCAAGCCGCAAGCGGCCCCCGGAAGTTTGCAACTGAAACTGGCGGTGGCGCTGATTAAGCTGGGGCGGAATGAAGAGGCGGGGAAGGTGTTGGAGCAGGTGCTGGCGGCGAAGGCGGGGGGCGATGCGCGGACGCGGGCGCTGGCGATGTATTACCAGGGGTTGTTGCTGATACCCCCGCAAGTGAAGGAGGGGAGCGATATCGCGGCGGCGGTGGAGATGATGAGCCGGGCGATGGCGGGGGACTTGCCGGGCGATCAGCGATGGGAGGCGATGGCGGTGACGGCCCGTTTGCAACGCATGGCGGGGCGGACGGACGAGGCGCTGAAAACGTATCAACAATTGCGGGATTTGGACCCCAAAAACTTCCGGGGGTTTGACCGGGAAACGGCGTTGTGGGTGGGGCAGGGGTTGCTGGACGGCGGCGACGCGAAGGCGGCTGCGGGATGGTTCGAGGCGGCGGGCGAGGGCGCGAAGAAGGAAGATGCGTTGTGGGCCGCGGCGATGTTCGGCCGGGCGCGGGCGGAACAACGGTTGGGGCAATATGACAAGGCGGTGGAGCATTACCGCGAGTTGCTGGGATACAGCGGCAGTTACGGGGAGCGGGGGCGATTGGGGTTGGCGCAATCACTGGCGGCGACCGGACAACGCGACGCGGCGATGGAGGAATACAACGGATTATTGAGCGCGGCGGCGAGCGAAGTGGCGGCGACGGCGCTGACCGACAGCGCGTTGCTGGAAGCGGCGGCGGCGGATCGTTGCGAGCGGACGGGGGACGCGGCGGGAGTGAAGGAGCATCGCAAAGAGGCGCGGAAGCGACTGAGTCGGGTGGTGATTTTGTATAATCAGGAAGAGTTGGGCGGGTTGCCGGTGCGGGCGATGGTGTTGTTGGGGAGGATGGAGGAGGCGGAGGGAATGACGGAGAAGGCGCGGGGACGGTATGAGATGGCGGCCCCCGGAAGTTTGGGAAGTGATGTGGGCGATCAGGAAGCGGCGTGGCGGATGATAGGGAAGGCGGAGTTGAAGCGGATGGACGGTCAGGTGGGGGATGCGTTGTTTTTGTTTGGGAAGGTGGTGAAGGAGGACGGGGCGGGGGATGCGGGGCGGTATGCGAAGCAGCGGTTGACGTTGTTGGGGGGCAAGCCATGAGCCGGCGTGAACGACGATGGGTGATCGCGGCGGGGTTGCTGAGCGTGTTGGTACACGCGGCGGTGGTTTGGCCGGTGTGGAACATGGCATTGGGGGACGGTCGGGGGCGGAGTTTATTCGCGGTGAGGGACGGGGCGGCGGATCAGCCGGTGCGTGTGGAACGGGCGCGGGTGGATGAGATTGTGGGGAGTGAAGTCGATGCGATGACTGCCCCCGGAAGTTGGGAGAAGGAGAGGGGGGGGAAGGTGGATGTGAAGCGGATGGTTCGCCCCCGGAAGTTGGAGGGGGGGGAAATGGTGAGGGGGGGAGAAGTTGGGATTGCTAAGCCGCGAGCGGCCCCCGGAAGTCAAGCCCTTGGGGACATTGGAGCGGGGACGGGGCGTGTGGATTTATTGGAGGAGGATTGGGGTCGGATGGAGATGGGGGTGAGGTTGCCGGGGTATGTGGGTGCGAGGGACGGGGCGAAGGTGGCGGGGCCGAGCGATAAGCCGATCGGCGCGGCGGAACACGTGCATGTGGGGAAGGCGAAGGGTGATGCAAGCGGGAGCGTGGCGGGCGTGGCGGGAGGCGACGCGACGGATTTGATAGCCCCCGCCCCCGCCCCCGCCCCCGGAAGGGGTGGCTTGGAAAGTAGTGGGCTTGGCGGAGGCGGGGGTATGACGGTGCCGATGCCTGTACCGGAGGCGCGGTTGCCGACGGAGGAGCAGATGCCGGCGCGGAAGGTGGACGAGCATTTGGATGATGATTTTGAATATGTGCTGACCAGGTATGCTTCGGGGAAAAACTTCCGGGGGGGGTTTGAGGTGGAGATTCGGCCGCGTGCTTCGTTGAAGCGGTTGAGGGCGTTGGGGAAGGACGTGGTGTACGTGGTGGACACATCGGGGTCGATTGGCGCGCAGTGGTTGCACTCGGCGAAGATCGGTGTGGGGGCGGCGATGGATGCGTTGAACGCGGGGGATCGGTTCAATGTGGTTTTGTTCGCGGAGCAGGTGCGGGTGCTGGACGCGACGGGACTGGTGGAGGCGACGGCGGAGAATGTGGAAAAGGCCAGGCGATTCATTGTGGAGGGAACCTCGGCGGGGTACACGGATGTGAACCAGGCGTTGGCGAAATTGGTGAGGCGGGGGGTGGGGGACGACCGGGTGTATCAGGTGATTTTCGTGTCGGACGGTCAGCCGACCGCCGGGTCGGTGAACCCGCGGGAGATTATTGATGCGTTCACGCGGGAGAACAATTTGACGGCTGCGATTTACGCGGTGGCGGTGGGGGAGGATGTGAACCGGCAGTTGCTGGGCGCGCTGGCGTATCGGAACAAGGGGTATGTGGTGAGCGGGATCAACGCGATACGGTGCGGCGACGTGGTGCGGGATCTGGCCAGCCGGTTGCGGTACCCGATATTGAAGGATGCGACGTTCAGCGCCGCGGGGGTGGATGCGGGGCAGATTTACCCGCGGCAGCCGCGTGATGTGTACCAGAATGACCCGGTGGTGTTGTACGGAAGATATGAGCGGTTGGATCAGAAGTTGTCGATGCGGATTGTGGGAACCAGCGGGGCGAAGCGAATGGATTTTTCGTTCACCCGGTCGATCGGTGATGCGAAGCAGGGTGCCGCGACGATCTTGAAGAACTGGGCGGAACGCAAGATGCACCATCTGACCGCGGCACTGCTGCGCGAAGGCGCCGGAAACGCGGAAGTGATCAGGAAGGAGATTGAAGGATTGAAGAAGGAGTATGGGTTGGAATAGGGATGCGGAATGCGGGGTGCGCCTTGCGGGATGCGGAATGCGGGGTGCGCCTTGCGGGATGCGGGATGCGGAATGCGGAAAACCGTTTGTGCCGCATACCGCAAAGCGCATCCCGCACCCCGCACCCCGCAGGACGCAAACATGAAGCGACTGATGCGATGGATCGTGTGGCGGGTGGCGGTGCTGGCGGCGATGGTCGCGGCGGGGTGGGGGGCTTACGTTTACGTGTTGCCGGGCGTGATCGAAGGAAAAATCAAAGCGGCACTGACCGAAGCGGGGTTTGCCAAGGCGGTGTTTGTGATGGAGGGTTTGCCCACGCTGAGCCGGATGGTGGTGAAGGATGTGAAGTTGGACGAGCAAGGGCGGATGCGAATCGGACGGGTGGAGGTGTGGTATGACCCGGCCCGGCTGTTGAGCGGGCGCGTGGCGATGGTGAAGGTGACGGGGGTGCGGTGGCGCGTGGAGGTGGATGAAAAGGGGGAGATGGTGACGGGGTTGGCCCCCGCCCCCGCCCCCGCCCCCGCCCCCGGGAGCGAAGTGACTGGAAGTCTGGCGGAGCGGGTCGAGCGGGTGGAGGTGGCGGACGTGGTGGTGGAGATCGCGCGGGGGGATCGGACGCAGGACGTGGCGATCCGGCGCGGAGTGTGGAGCGGGGAGGATTGGCTGATATGGATGGATGCGACGGACGTGTCGTTGGACGAGCGGAGCGTGACGGGGGGATGGTTGGCGAAAATGACGGGGTTGAAGATGAGCGGAACCGTGACGTTGAGCGGCGAGGGGGAACCGGCGGCGGAGTTGAAGGATGTGACCATCGGATCGGCGGATCGACGGTATGAGATGCGAGGATTGGAGGGGCGGGTGACGTTGCGGTCGGTTTGGCCGGTGCGGAGCGAGGGGGGACAGGTGTTGCGATGGCGCGAGGCGGCGGCGGGACCGACCTCGTTCGGACAGGGATTGGTGAGATTCACACTGGACAACCCCCGGAAGTTGCTCATTGAACAAGTAAGCTGGCGATGGGGCGAGGCGGGGCGGCTGTGGCTGGGCGCGGCCTGGGTGGACCCGATGGATTTCGACCTGAACGCCCAGTTGTTCATGGAGCGGGTGGATTTGGATCAATGGCTGGACGCGGTGTCGGTGGGATATGCGGAGGGAACCGGACAATTGTTCGGGCGGGTGGGGTTGCGTGTGAAGGCGGAGCCGGGCTGGCGATTGGCGCTGGGCGAGGGGTACCTTTACACGGTGGAGGGCGGGAAAGTGAAGGTGGGCGATGCGTCGATGGTGGAGCGGGTGTTGGCGGAGCAATTGCGGGACGATGACCGGATCAACGCGGCGGTGCGGGAGCGGATCGTGCGGGCGTTGCAGAGTTTTGATTACAAGCTGCTGTCGTTCGTGATGTGGCAGCGCGCGGACGGCGAGCAGGTGATGTCGGTGCATGTGTCGGGTGAAGGCGGGGAGGCGAAACAGGGGCTGGACTTGACGGTGAACCTGACGGGATACGAAGATGTGATGGACTTGGGATTACGATTGAAGCTGGGTTTGGACCGCGCGGCGGACAAGGGCATGAAGCGACTGATGAATCAAAGGAGATCGCCATGAAAAGGATCGGGGCAGAGGCGGTCGTGATCGGCGTGGCGGTGGCGCTGATGGGCGGCGGTTGTCAGCCGACGGTGAAGGTCGAACCCATCGAGGTCAAGCCGATTCACGTGACGGTGGATGTGAACATCAAGGTCGATAAGGAACTGGACAAGTTTTTCGATTTCGAGGACGAACTTGCGCCGGCGGGCAAACCGCAACCCAATACACCAAAACCCGCGGGAGGTGTGCCATGAAACGGACGACGATATGGACGGCGGCGGCGGCGATGATGTTGTTGACGGTGTTCGCGGCGGCGGTGATGCCGGCCCGCGCCGATGAACGCGCTGATTTGAAGGAGCGATTCAAGCAGCGGTATGCGACGCTGCTGAAATTGAAGGACGAAGGGAAGGTCGGCGAAACGGCGGCGGGGCTGGTGGACGTGGTGAAGCCGCAATACAGCGAGGGGAAGGTCGGTTCGCAGACGGTCGGACAGTTCATCCAGGATGAAAACATGGATCGGACGCGGCTGTATGTGTTGCTGGCCGACGAGGCGACGACGTCGCCGGCGGTGGTGGCGCGGCGGAACGCCGAACGCAACTTCGAGCGCGCCTCGCCGGAGCATTACCTCAAGCCCCGCGACGGCAAGTGGGTTCAGAAGAAGAATTACCATCCGTGAAACGCCGGTCGGCGACGATCATTTCACTGATGCAACGGTAAGCCCCCAGCCGATGTAACCGCGGTGGTTTGCGATGCGTGATGGTTGACAGACCTTGGGGTCCGTCATACTTTTGCGGTGATTGGGCGAATCGCACGCCGATGAGGAACGCGGCCAGTTCAAACGCGACCCCGGCGTGGGGATTGGGTGATGATGTCAAACGCAAGGACAGATTCATTATGAACGGTACGCTTCGTCGGTGTTCGCAATGGTTGCTCGTTGCGATGATCGGGATGTTGGGTTGGGCAGGGGTGCGAATGGCGCCGGCACAACAAGAAAACAACACCCCCGCCCCCACCCCCGCCCCCGGAACGGGAACAGGAACCCCGCCGGCGCAGGTCGCGGGGGACGATCTGCCCGTCGCCGCGCCGCGTGACGGACAGGCGTATCCGATCAGCGCCGTCACGCTGCGTTATGAAAAGGAACTGGCCGGCCAGCCGTCGATTGAGGAACTGATGCAGGCCGGGGTGATGCTGGTCCGCACACCCACC
Source organism: Phycisphaeraceae bacterium (assembly GCA_041674345.1). GTDB lineage: Bacteria > Planctomycetota > Phycisphaerae > Phycisphaerales > Zrk34 > JBAYVY01. Next base: position 8,138 of record JBAYVY010000034.1, read on the forward strand.
GGCTACATCGCCCCGCCCGCCGGGGGCGCCCCCGGAAGCATCGTTACCCCCAAGCCGGGGCAGAGCGAGTCTTCGAGCGCCGCCCCGGGTTCTTTGGTCAGCGTCAAACTCACACGCATCCCCGCGATGGGCGTCACCGACTTTCACGGATCGGCCCTGCGCGCCATCGCGCTGGGGATCGTTCAACAGTTCAACGACCGCAACATCGTCGGCGTGTACGTCCGCCCCGATGCCGCCCAAATCGACGACACCGGCAAAGACCTGCGCCCCGCCGGTCAAACCTCGCTTACCCTGCTCGTCGCCACCGCGCACGTCTCGCAGATTCGCACCCTCGCACAGGGCGAGCGCGTGCCGGTCGATGATGGCGTGAACAACAAACTGCACTACCCCATCGCCTCACATTCGCCGATCAAAGTCGGCGACATCATCGAAAAAGACAAACTCGACGACTACATCTACATGCTCAACCGACACCCCGGCCGGCGCGTCGATGTGACGCTCGGCCCGGGCAACCAGAGCGGCGGGGCGGTGCTGGATTACATGATGACCGAGAACAAGCCCTGGATGGTCTATTACCAGGCCGCGAACACCGGCACAAAATCCACCGGCGACTGGCGCCACCGTTTCGGCTTCATGCACTCGCAACTGACCAACGACGATGACATTTTCTCGCTGGACTATCTGACCAGCGACTTCAACCAAGCCAACGCGGTCCTGGGCAGCTACGAGGGGCGGGTGTTCGGAATCGACCGGCTTCGATGGCGCGTCCGGGGCGTCTGGAGCGAGTTCGTCACCGACAACCTCGGACCCGCGGCCGACAAGTTCGACGGCGATCAATGGTCCGCCGGCGGAGATGTCATCTGGAACGTCTGGCAGTATCGCCAGTTGTTCGTCGATCTGACCGGCGGAGCGACGTACCAGCACATCCGCGTGAAAAACCACGCGGTCGATGTCGAAGGCGAAGACAGCTTTTTTCTGCCGCACGGCGGGATTTCGCTCGAACGCAACACCGACCTGATGAGCACCAACGCCTCGCTGGACGTGTCGTACAACCTTTCGGACATCGGCGGCACGAGCGAGGACGAACTGGTGAAGATGGGCCGGGTCGATGTGCAAAAGGATTTCGGGATTCTGTCATGGAATCTGGCGCAGTCGATGTACCTGGAGCCGATCGTCAACCCGCAAGGATGGGCCGACACCAGCACGCCCGAAAGTTCAACTTTGGCGCATGAACTGGCGTTGGGTTTCAAGGGGCAGCATTCGTTCGGCGACCGGCTGATACCACAGTTCGAGGGAGCGGCGGGCGGGCTTTACACGGTGCGCGGCTACGATGAATCGGCCGCGGCGGGCGACGATGTGATGATCGCCGGCGTCGAGTATCGCTTCCACCTGCCCCGCGTCTTCGCCATCGACACCAACCCCTACGCCCATCTGCTGTTCGGCAAACCGTTCCGCATCGCCCCGCAGGAAGTCTATGGCCGGCCTGACTGGGACCTGGTCCTCAAGGGCTTCTTCGACTACGGCAAAACCTTCGTCAACGACGCGGTCGCGGCGGAAAAAGACGAAACGCTGATGGGGGCCGGCGCGGGTTTGGAACTGGTTTTCAAGCGTAATCTGAGCATTCGGATGGACTACGGCTGGGCGTTGAAAGACGCCGGCCCCAACAAGGCCGGCGACAGCCGGTTGCATATTGTGGCGACGATTTTGTATTGAAAAGTTAACCACAGAGGCACAGAGACACAGAGAAAAGAAAAACAAAAAAGTATTTGGTTTGCTCTGTGTCTCTGTGCCTCTGTGGTGAATCAAGGAGTCCCGTGATGAAACGCAACGGATCGATGGTCGGTCGGATTGCTCATACTTTGGCGATGGCTTCGATGGTTGCCTGGTCGGTGATGCCGGCCGGTCGGTTGCTTGCCGCGCCGGCGGGCGAGAGCGTGCAGGCGGGCAGCGCGGATTTCGTGCGCAACGGCGACCTGACCACGATCACCGCCGGCAACGGCGCGATCATCAACTACCAGAGCTTCAACATCGGTGCCGCCGAGACGGTGCGATTCGTTCAGCCCGACGCCGCCAGTCGCGTGCTCAATCGCATCACGGGGGCCGACCCGACGCAAATCGACGGCACGCTGTTGAGCAACGGCATCGTTTACATCGTCAACCCCGCCGGTGTCTATTTCGGACAGGGCGCATTGGTCAACGTCGGCGGCATCTACGCCGGCGCGGCCCAACTGACCAACGCCGATTTCCTCGCGGGCATCGACCACTTCACCGATGTCAGCGGCTCGGTCGTCAACCGCGGCACGCTCAACGGCTCGCTGATCGCGTTGATCGGTCAGCACGTCGCCAACTACGGCTCCATCAACGCGCCCAACGGCATGGTCACGATGGTCGCCGGCGATGACGTGCTGATCGGCGGCGCGGATCGACACTTCATGGTGCGCATCACCGGCATGGGCGCGGCGGCGCGGGAAAATGTCGATGCTTCGGGCGCCGGGGCCGGCGCCGGGGGCGCGGCCGTTGAAAATCACGGCGAAATCAATGCGACAGGTGGCAAAGTGGTCTGGGGCGCGGGCGATGTGTATGCGATGGGTCTGTTCAACAGCGGCACGGTGAAAGCCGCGAACGTGCAGGCGACCGCCACCGGCTCGGACGCTCTGATCGGCGGCACGATCGACGCATCGAACACCACTTCCGGGGCCGGGGGCGGGGGCGGCGATGTGGCCGTCACCGCGAAAAACATCACCGTCACCGGCACCATCGACGCATCGGGTTCCACCCGCGGCGGCACGATCAAAATCGGCGGCGACGCGCGCGGCGAAGGCGATCTGCCCACCGCCCAAACCACACGCATCGAACAGGGCGCGGTGCTTCGCGCCGACGCCACCGATGTTTCCGGGGGCGGTAACGGCGGGTCGATCATCGTCTGGGCCGATGACAGCACTTACTTCCGCGGCACGATCAGCGCCGCGGCATTCGGTGACGGACAGGGCGGCTTCGCGGAAGTGTCGGGCAAAATCGACCTCGATTTCAGCTTCGCCGGCGGCATCGACCTGCGCGGGGCCGGCGGCTCAGCCGGTACGCTGCTGCTCGACCCCGGAGCCGTCAGCGTCGATCACGCCGCCGATGACACCCTGCTGATCGGCGGGACGATCCACGACGGTTCGATCAACGCCTTCCTCGCCGGCGACACCGCCGACCTGACCATCAGCACCGCCGCCGGCACCACCGGCACCGAAGACCTGACCTCCACCGCCGATTCGGTGGTCACCTGGACCACCGCCCGCTCGCTGACGTTCACCGGCACCAACTCCGTCACGCTCAACGGAACCGTCGCCGCCACCAACGCCGCGGCCAATTTCTCCATCACCGGCGGCGCGCTGACCGTCGCCAACACCGTCGCGCTGACCGGCGGCGACTTCACCGCCAACGGTACGACCTACACCGGCAACGCCGCGGTCACCACTTCCGGGGGCGCGGTGAACATCACCACCACGGGCAATCAGACCTACGTCGCCGGCGCGATCAACGCCGGCGGAGGCGACATCACGCTCACCACCACCGGCGCGGGCAACATCGACGAAGCGGTCGTCGAAGCCAGTACCCCCGCTGAACTGGCTGAAATCATCACCTCCGGGGCCGGTCATCTGACCCTGAGCGCCACCGGCACCGGCAGCGTCGGCAGCAACCCCACCGGCGGGGACACCAACACCCTGTCCACCCCGCTGTTCGATGTCGATGCGCCGTGGGTCGATATCCGCGTCACCGCCGGCACGGGCGACATCCAGGTCAAAGACCTCGCCGCCGCCGGCGTGACGGTCAACAAACTTTCGGTCAACAACGGCTTCGTCCGCTTCGACGCCAGCGGCCCGATGACGCTCGAAAACAACGCGGTGGTCGTCGGCAACGCCACGCCCGGAGCCGGTTTCGCATGGCTCGTCGGTGAAAGCACCATTGACGCGGCCAACCCAGGCAACCTCGTCATCACCACCGGCTCATCGGCCAACCTCCGCATCGACGCGATGGGCGACGTCGGCACCGCCGTCAACCCGTTGGTCGTCGATACCACCGGCCTGTTCATCCTGATGGACCGCGGCGACTTCGCCTCCAACCCCGGCGGGACCAGCTCGTTCTACGGCGTCAACCAACGGGCCGGCACGACCAACATCGTCGCCATGATGCTCGACGCCGGCGACGCCGCCGTCACCGCGCCCGGCACGATCAACATCTCCGACTTCTCCGCCGACTTCGACACATCCTTCCTCGGCGGCGGCAACTTCACACTCGTCTCCACCGGCGGCGACATCACCGCCCCCAGCGCCGTCACCATGAACGGCGGAACGGCCGACTTCACCAGCGCCGGCGACATCGGCGCCAGCGGCTCGCCCCTCGATATCACCGGCGCCTCCGGCCTGGCCATGATCGCCAACGCCGGGGCCGGCAACGTCTTCATCACCGCCGGCACCCTCACCGGCCCCCTGACCGATATCGACCCCTTCACCTTCAACAATATCCTCATCAGCAGCGCCAACACCAACATCGACATCTCCACCGACGGCACCGATATCACCTTCGATCAACTCCAACTGCCCACCCCCTCCAGCCCCTTCGCCCTCGTCGCCAATACCCTCACCGGCGACGTTTACATCGCCGACAACGCCATCGTCATCCCGATGACCGACACCACGCAGTCCCTGACCATCCAGGCCGACACCGGCAACATCAACCTCGGTTCCGCCGCGATCACCGGCGGCGCGGGCAAGGTCGTCCTCAAAACCCTCGGCGGCGACATCGCCATCACGAACACCGGCCCCAACATCATCAGCGATGCGACCAACGGCGGCCGCGCCGAATTCACCGCCGATGGTTCCATCGGTTCGGTCGGCAATCCCGTCGAGTTCCAATACACCAAAGAAATCGTCCTCGATGTCAACAGCGACATCTTCGTCAAACACGACAACGCCACCGATATCACCCTCCTGTCCGTCGCCGCCGATCCCACCGGCCTGCCGACTTACTCCTTTGAAGACTTCGCCCTCGAATCCTACTCCAACGACACCACCGCGATCCGGGCCGTCAACTTCAGCGGCGATGACCATCTGCTCCTCAACAGCGTCATCACCTTGCTCCCCAGCACCGGCACCAGCTATTCTTTCACCACCAAAACCGGCAACCTCTACGTCGATGACGATGCGGGCATCTCCGCCACCACTCCCGCCACGCTCGGCGGTGCCGATCAGGCCGGCGACGGCGGTATCTACTCCGGCACCGGCAGCGTCACCCTCGTCGCACAGCACGGCTCGGTCCTCCAGGAACTGGCGCGCGGCGATTTCAACGTCCGCACTTCCGCCGTCGATTCCACCGGCAGCGCCGCCGCCACGCATGGCCCGGTCGTCACGATCCGCGCCAACTCCACCGGCGATGCCGGTGTCATCGGTTCCATCGGCGGCGACCCGTTCGACCTCGCCGACCCGGCCGGCGACAACTATTTCAACATCCAAAACGCCAAACGCATCGTTCTCGACGCCCGCGATCACATCGCCGTCAAGGGCAGCGGCCAGCCCCTCGAACTGCTCGACATCACCGTCGATCCGCGAGGTTTGGGCGTCGGCGGCGATCCCCAATACAACGTCGATGACGCTACTTTTTCCAATCTCACCTTCGCCATGGCGCACGATGGCTCCAACAACCTGACCATCACGCAGTTGATCTCCGATTACGTCTTTGCGCTTGACGCCACGCAGGGCACCGGGTTCGCCGTCCGCAATCGTTTCAACGACATGATCGTGAACGCCGACGCCGTTCAAACGCGGCTGCTGGACATGGACCCGCTGATCACCGGCAACCCGCCGGCGCAGAGTTCCCCGGTAAGCCGCTCGGTGCGGTTGCAATCGGACGAGGGCGACATCGTTCTCGCCGCCGACGGCACGAACGCCGCGATCAATATCACCGGCAGCGACGGAACCGCCGGGGCCGGCACCGGCACCGTCACGCTGCTGGCCCGCAACCAGATTCGTGAACAGACCGCCGATCTCAACGTCGAAATCCGCAACACCGGCCTGTTGGAACTGTACGCCGACGCCGCGCAAAACCTGCTGCTGACCGATCCGGCGCTCTCCGGCGCGGGCGGCGCGCCCGTGACCGGCGCGGGCAATCCTTCCATTGACACTGCGGTCGCCTCCCTCGTCGCGCAGGTGGGCATGAATAACATGGACACCTTCATCAACAGCCGCGACGGAGCCGGTTCCGCCAGCGGCGGCACCAATCACGCGGGTTCGGTCAACGTGTCCAACACCGGCGACCTGCTGGTCCGCAACGTCGATACATGGATCGGCAACGTCGATATCCGCACCGCCGATACCGGCGCGATGGCGCTGGCCGATGACGCCATTATCGCCGGCAACTCCGCCGCCGCCGCCGGTAACGGCGACGTCACGCTCTTCGCCGTCGGCGGCATCACCGAAGTCACCGCCGGCTCCGCCGTCAACGTCACCGCCCTGGCCGATCAGGTCACGCTTCTCGGCAATGCCGCCATCGGTTCCAGCGCCGCCAACGGCTCCATCGACATCGAAGCCGCCCTGCTCGCAGGGCAGGTTACTTCCGGGGGCGGCGGCATCTTCGTCAACGATGTGGATACCGCTCTCGCCGATGGCCTGACCCTCAACGCCGTCGCCGACGCCCAACTCGGTGCCATTCCGGGGGTCACCACCAGCAACGGCGCGATCAATGTCGTCACCGTCAACAACATGACCGTCACCGGCCAAATCGCCACCACCACCGCCAGCGCCGTCACGCTCGTCACCACCGGCTCCACCAAGTCGATCACCTTCGACAACGCCGGGGCCGTCTCCGCGGGCGTCGGCGGCATCGCCGACACCGGCACCCTCTTCCTCATCACCGATGCCGTGCTGCTCGACACCAACGCCGTCTTCCGCACCGCCTCCGGTTCCGCCGGCTCCATCAACGTCGGCGAATACGCCGGCCGCGTCGCCACCGTCGATTCCACCACCGGCAACACCTTCTCCCTCAATGCCGTCGCCGACGGATACCTCTTCTTCTCCGGCAACATCGGCACCACCGATCGCCTGTCCTCCCTTTCCGCCGATTCTCGCACCAACGTCATCTACATCGGCGGCAACGTCTTCACCTCCGGCGGAACGCAGAACTACTACGCCCCGGTTCTGGTCATGGCCGTCGATGCACACTTCGATGACACCGGCACATCCCGCACCGCCGGCATCCACTTCCATTCCACCATCGACGCCTACCTCGACGCCGGCAACGGCTTCAACGGCGATCAGGGCCTCTCCCTCACCGTCCAACGCAACGGCACCACCCTCGACACCGCCGGCACCGACCCCGAAGTCCCCACCATCAGCTTCGCCGGTAACGTCGGCGATACCCAACCCCTCAAGTGGCTCCGACTCAACGCCTACGACGCCGACGCCGACGGCCTGTTCAATAACTCCGGCGCCGGCGACATCGACGGCCGCACCGACCTGCCCACCGTCGCCACCATCGTCGTCGCCAACGAATTCGCCGACGGCACCACCAACCCCGATCGCACCAACCCCATCAACTGGTCCGTCACCGTCGAAGAAGATTTCTCGATGGGCCAGAATGAAAAACTCACCGCCATCGGCTCGGTCACCATCACCACCAACACCGGCTCGGCGTTGCTGACCACCGACACCGGCCTGCGCCTCAGCGACATCAACGTCGACCGCACCCTCACACTCGACGCCGGTAACACCGCCGTCGTCCTCCTCAACTCCGCCCGAACCGTCCTGCCCGGCGCGCCCGTCGTCGCCGGCCCGGACACCGGCATCCTCTATCCCACCGACGCCAATGGCAACGGCGCTCTCGATGAATTCGCCGACGACCTGGGCCTCGACTTCTGGGCACGCGACGGCATCCACATCAACAACGCCGCCTCCGTCACCCCCGTCAGTGGCGTCAATCCCATCCGCTGGTATGCGATGGATGCCGGCAATATCTCCGGCACCGCCGGCGTCGGCTCCACCGTCTCCCTCGGCTACTTCCCCCTCATCACCCGCTCCGGTTCGCTCGGCATCACTGTCCTCGACCTCATCCCGGTCAACACCAACCTCAACCTCGGCACGATCTACCCGCCTCCGTTCCCCCAACTCGATGACTCCATCCGCCTGGCCCTCACTCGTCACCAATTCATGAACGAACTGTTCGTCCTCACACGCGATGCCGCCGCCGGCGAACGCCTCCGCCGCGTCCTCGGCAACGCCACTTTCGACGACATGGGCCCCGGAAGCCAAAACACCGTCCTCAACCGCATCCGCGAAGACATGGTTCCCCTGGTCCTGCAAACCTACAACACCCTCTTCTACCAGCAAACCACCACCCCCGACGGCTCCGTCGAATCCACCCCGCGCTTCGATCAGCTCCGCCAAACCCTCGCCGCCGGTGTGACCGCTTACAGCAAGGGCGCCGCCCAGGCCCCCGCCGATCCGCTCAAGTTCCGCTCCTACTTCGAGCAGACCAGCGAATCGCCCGAAACCCTCGCCACACTCAACGCCCTGCGTGAGCTGTTCCAGCAGATGGCGCAGCTGGGCCTGACCGACCGCGAATGGTCCAACGCCCTCTACGCCGTCGCCGCCAAAATCACCCCGCCAGGCGTCAGCCCCGACCTGATCGTCCTGGCCGCGCTGGGTCAGTCGTATCCGGTCCAATAGGCGTGCGTCAAGCATCCGGTTCTCCACAATAGGGCATGGACGGACGCCGCGGCGCACCGCAGCGTCGTTTTCGCACCTGGTTCTGCTTGTAACTGTGTTATGTGCGATGGATAAAGAAAGTTAAGCATTTCCATTCGCCCCGCCGATGACGGTCCCCGCCCGCGCGCACCGGCCGGTCGCACACAATCTTGCTACGACGATATGTTCGTATAATGTTAGGTATTTGTTCGTATGTTTTGGGGATGAATGGACCTGTTTTCCAGTTTTTTCGGCGGTGTATGGAACGCATGGGGCTGTCGGGGTTCGCGCCGGCGCGCATCATCGCGTCGCGTAGCAGGATCGTGTAGGTTTTGGGGAGGGGGAGTTTCGGGTTCCGGGTTTCGGGTTCCGGGAGCGGGGCCGGGGGCGGGGCTGGGGATTAGGGGCTGGGGCGGGGGAAGGGCTATTAGGGGGCGGGGGCTGAACTTCCGGG
>JBAYVY010000035.1:0-16957 GCA_041674345.1 Phycisphaeraceae bacterium
GGGCTGTTTCCGGGGGCTGTTTCCGGGGGCTGTTTCCGGAGGCTGTTTCCGGGGGCTTGACGTATCATGGGGGTGAACCGATACTTGCCGTTCCACGCAGGGCCACTAAAGTCCATGAGCATACCGCTCCTGCCGACGGTTGACCGACTGGCTGAGCCGCTCCGACGGTTTGTGGATCGTTTGACCGACGAGCAGAAGTTGCTGCTGGTGCTCAAGAGGCAGTTGTATGACGGGGACTGGCAGCCGATGGTGACGGACCTGCGAAACCGCCTGGAGGGGCGACCCTACGTTTTGCGACTGGCGCATCGCATCGAAGACGACCTGAGGCGGATCGAACAGATTCGCCGGATGGAAGAACAATACGACGTGGACCTGTCGGCCTTCATTCCTGACATTCGGCCCAGCGGAGCATAGCGACATGAACAGCAAGCTGAACGTGGTGGTGATCGCGGCCATGACAATGGCGATGACGCTTTCGGCCTGTGAGAGCAATGGCCCGACCACGACCGGCGTGAACACGTTGTCCGACCAGCGCGGCGCGCTGCTCACCGACGCCGCCACCGCCGATCAACTGGCCGCCCGCATCCAGTGGCAGCAGAACCTCAATCTCCCCGCCGACGGCGTGCAAAGCGTCACCCCCCTGGGCAATCGTCTGGCGGTGGTCGAAAAGGGCAACATCCTCGACGTGCTGAACACCGACAACGGCCAGGTGCTCTGGCGCCAGTCCATCGGCGACCGCACCAGCCGCCTGGGCGTTCCCACCAGGGTCGGCAAGCGGTTGATGATCGCCACCGAAACCGATTTCTATATTTACAACATCGACGTCGGTTCCCTGGACCAGCGTTTCCCGTTGGCGCACAACGCCTCCACCCGTCCGCTGGTCGATGAATCGCAGGTCATCTTCGGCTCGCCCAGCGGCCGCGTGTTTTCGCAGTTTCTCCAGTCCGGCGTGCTTCGTTGGGAGTTCAACATGGGGTCGGCCATCGTCGGCACACCCGTCGCGCTGACCGGCATGGTCGTCGTCGTCGATCAGACCGGCTCGGTCGCCATGCTCAACAGCAACAACGGCCACGTGATCTGGCGCGACGTTCGTCCCCCGTGGGCGCCGGTCGTCGCCCAGCCAGTCGTCGCCAACGCCATCACCTACGTCGCCAGCACCGATCAGAAACTTTACGCCCTGGATCGCATCAGCGGCCACGCCATCTGGCAATACCTGACCGAAAAACCCCTCACCGCCGATCCCGTCGCCATCGGTGACCGCATCTACCAGCGCACCGCCGATCAGGGCCTGCTCTGCCTCGACGGACTGAGCGGCGAAGTGTATTGGAAGAGCGCCGCCCCCGGTCGCCCCGTGCTGTTGCACGCCAACAAACTCTGGCTCCGTGACCCCACCGGCGTGACCTTCGCCGACCCGGCCACCGGCCTGTCGGTCAAAACCGTCGCCCTGCCCGCTTCCGTCCATCTCATCATGCCCAACATCGACGCCAAAGACTTCTACCTGGTCGGCGGCGACGGCCGCGTGATGAAGCTGGGCTTGAAATGATTGCGGAATTCGGATTTCGGATTGGGGATTGATGACGCCTGACGATGTCAAAGCCCGGACCAAGCAATTCGCCGTTCGTGCTTTCCGTGTTTCGCAAGCATTGCCCAGGGGAACGACCGGTGACGTACTGGGTCGCCAGTTGTTGAGGGCGGCCACCGCGGTGGCCGCCAATTACCGGGCCGCTTGCCGCGCCCGATCCAAAGCCGGGTTTATCGCCAAACTGGGCATCGTTGAAGAAGAAGCTGACGAATCCCTGTTCTGGCTGGAATTGATCGACGAATTGAAACTGATTCCATCCAGCCGACTTCGACCGTTGCTGGACGAAGCGAATCAACTGGTCAGCATCGTCGTCAGCTCCATCCGCACCGTCAAGCGTTCAGGAACCAATCCGAAATCCGCAATCCGAGATCCGAAATCCCATGACTGACTTGGTCCCCATCCGCCGTGCCCTCCTCTCCGTCTCCGACAAGACGGACCTCGTTCCCTTCGCCAAGAAACTCGCGTCGTTCGGCGTGGAACTGATCTCCACCGGCGGAACCGCCAGGGCGCTCAGTGACGCCGGCCTCAAGGTCGTCCCCATCGACCAGGTCACACAGTTCCCCGAAATGATGGACGGTCGGGTCAAAACCCTCCACCCCCGCGTCCACGGCGGACTGCTCGCCCTCCGCGACAATCCCGCCCACGTCCAGTCCATGACCGACCACGGCATCCAGCCCATCGACCTGGTCTGCGTCAACCTCTATCCCTTTGAAGCCACCGTCGCCAAACCCGATGTCACCGAAGAACACGCCATCGAAAACATCGACATCGGCGGGCCTTCCATGATCCGTTCCGCCTCGAAGAATCACCGCTTCGTCGCCGTCGTCACCGACCCGTCGCAATACGACAAGGTCGTCACCGAACTGGATAAAAACAACGGGGCCACCACCCTCGAACTTCGCAAATCGCTGGCGCTGGCCGCGTTCGCTCGCACCGCCGCTTACGACACCGCCATCGCCGAGTGGATGTACCGGCGCTTCGCGTCCCAAGCCGCTTGCGGCTTAGCATTCCCCGAAATGATGTTCCTTCGCCTCGAAAAAGTACCCACCGAACTGCGCTACGGCGAAAACCCCCACCAGCAGGGCGCCGTGTACGCCGATCCCCGCGGCACCGAACCCTCCCTCGTCAAAGCCAGGCAACTGCACGGCAAGGCGCTGAGCTTCAACAATCTCTACGACGGCAACGGCGCGCTGGAACTCGTGAAAGAAATCGACCCCCGGAAGTTCGCCGCCGCGGCGGTCATCAAACATGCGAACCCCTGCGGTTTCGCCGTGGCGGACCACCTCGCCGAGGCGTTCGACAAGGCCTACGCCGGTGATCCGCTCGCGGCGTTCGGCGGCATCGTCGCGCTCAATCGCGCCGTCGATCTCGCCACCGCGCAAAAAATCGTCGAAGGCCAAAAGTTCCTCGAAGTCATCATCGCCCCCGGATATGCCGCCGACGCGCTGCGACTGCTCCAGCAACGCTGGAAAAACGTCCGCATCCTCGAAACCGGCCCGCTGCCCGCGCCCGCCGACCGCGACCCCCGCGAAGTCGATATCAAAAAAATCACCGGCGGCTTGCTCGTCCAGCAACGTGACCTCACCGACTTCACCCCCGCCCCCGGAAATAAAAACTGGGAACTCAAAGCAGGCCCCAAGCCGGACGACAAAACCCTCACCGACGCGATGCTCGCCATGATCGTCGCCAAGCATCTGAAATCCAATGCCGTGTGTTTGGTGCGCGACGGGATGCTCGTCGGCGGGGGCATGGGCCAGGTCGATCGCGTCGCCTCGTGCCGGTTGGCGGTGATGCGAGCCGGTGATCGCGCCAAGGGGGCCGTCGTCGGCAGCGATGCGTTCTTCCCCTTCCGTGACGGCCCGGACGAACTGATCGCCGCGGGTGTCAAAGCCGTCGTCGAACCCGGCGGCTCCGTCCGCGACGAAGACACAGTCAAGGCCTGCGCCGATGCAGGCGTCACGCTGCTCTTCACCGGACAACGACACTTCAGACATTGATGATATCTGGTGATTTGGTGATGTTTGATTTGGTGATTTGGTAAGAAGGGCGATTCGGCATTGGAAGCGGCTCCGCCTACTTCACCAAATCAAACATCACCCAATCAACCATTTCCCTATTCCCCAAACCGACAAACCGACTTCTAACGCCCCCTCCGTTGCCACTTCCGGGAACCCGACATACAATCGTCCGACCATGATCGCTTCGGCTTCCAGTCTGAACGCGAATGTGCTGGTGCTTAACCGGCTCTACATGGCGGTTCGTGTCGTCAACGCCCGCCGGGCTTTCTCGCTGCTCTGCCGAAACCTCGCCGAGGTCATCAGCATCGAAGATGGCCGCTACGCCTCGTACAACTTCGACTCATGGACCGAACTGTCCGCCTACCGCGAACTGTTCGACGAACACACCGACTGGGTGCGGACCGTCCGCCTCCATATCGCCGTGCCAAAAATCATCCGATTGTTCGGCTACGACCGCCTGCCCAAACAGTCCGTCAAACTCAATCGTCGAAACATCTACGCCCGTGACCGCAACACCTGTCAATACTGCGGCCAGCGCTATCCCACCAACGAATTGTCCATCGACCACGTCACCCCGCGCACGCAGGGCGGCGGCTCCACGTGGACCAACCTTGTCTGCGCCTGCGTCTCGTGCAACAGCCGCAAGGGTGGCCGAACGCCCACGCAGGCCCATATGCACCTGATCCGCAAGCCCGTCCAACCGCGCCGCAACCCCATCATCAATCTCCGTATGGGCCTGGACAAATACGCCTGCTGGCAGCAATTCCTCGACAACGCCTACTGGTCCGTCGAGCTGAAATGACCCCCGCCCCCGGAAGTTGGCCCGTGATTCATTCCTCCCCAAGCACGGGATGGCCTTCTTAGGCCAGACCGTGGTGCCCCGTCCGGCATTCGACTCTTTCTGGGAATCGCCCCATGCCCAACCCCCACCCGCACACCGCCCTCGCCCTCGGCCTGTTGTGGCTCGCCCTCGCGCCCCTCGCCGGTTGTCAGCATCACACCGGCGACGACTGGTACTGCATCACGCTGCCCAATCTTTCCGTTCCGAAGCCCGGAGAAGATATCCAGACGGGTATTATTATTGGTGGCAAACTGTCGACGGGTCATTTCCCGCTGCACGCGACCGACATCCAGAAAATTCGACAAGCCATGCGGAGCAAATGGCGAGATATCAAAAGGACTGAGCTAAATTTCGACAACTGGGACATAACTTTTAATCACTTTTGGCCCGGCAGAGTTGATGTCACGTTGACTTCAAAAGCTGATCGGTCCGCAGCCGATATCTTCTTTGTGTATCACACGGCGGAAGGATGGAAAGTGGTTGCGGTGTGGTATTCATATGCATAATGTCGCACGGGCTGCTCCAGGTGTTTCTTATGAAACGACGATTTGAATTCATTGGCCTGTTTTCGCTGGTTCTCTGGTTGGCGTGGGGTTGCCAGACGACGGACAGTATGAAGTATTGCTTCAAACTGCCGGATTATGACGAAGAAGCGGCGAACCCCGACGATGACCGATTATTTTTTCTCTACGCTCACGCTGATCAAAGCTATTACCCGACCGGCGTCCTGCCGCTGCATGAAAAGGATCAACAGGACATTTCGTATTGCATTGAGCAGAATGGCTTAAAGCTCGTCAACATGTCTTCACTTGTGGATTGGGATGTGAAGTTCAACCATGTAGAACCGGGGCTGGTGCGTGTGTATCTGACGCATCGCAAGGACCAGGCGAAACTGGCGTTCGCCGTGCTGCACACCAGCCGCGGCTGGCAAATCGTTGCGTACAAAGACGTCCAAGGTAAGACCCACGTGGTGAAAGACTGAACCCCCGCCCCCGCCCCCGGAAGTTTTCCCACGGTACATTCCGCCCCAAGCACGGGATGGCCGTCCTCGGCCAGACCGTGGTTCCCTCGCCTTCCAATCACAAATCCGAAATCGCCCAGCCCGCTTTGCGGTAGATCGCGTCGATCACTTTCATGTTCTTCAACTCCGTCTCCAGCGGCATCGGGCAGTCTCGCTTGTCCAGCAGGTAATCGATGTAAGCCAGGCCCAGTCCCGCCATGTCGCCGCGGTAGCTCTTCGGCGGCTTGACCGTGTAAATCTTGCTCTTCGCCTTGCCGCGCCCGTCACGATCCACGTAGAAGAACTCGACTTCCGGGGGGTTGCCCGCGAGGTAGCCGAATGACAGGCCGCCCCGGTTGCCGATGATTTGCGTCAGGTTGCCGCACTTGTAATGCGCGTTGGCCGCGCGCTCGGTGTAGTATTCAATATCGCCGAAACGCATCATCGCCGCGGCGTGTTCCTCGACAGTGAACACCTTCGTGCCGGGGTCCACCTTGTCGTTGCCGCCGCGACAGAACGCGTGAACCACCTCGCTCAACTCCGGCTGGCCCAGCACGCCGAGGTGAAATGCGAAGTCGTAAACCCCCCAGTCGATGAACAAGCCGCCGCCCGCGAGTTTGCGATCCAAAAACCATTTCGCCGCGGGGTGGTATTCGATGCCCGGCCGCGCCTGCCGGCTGATCGCACGATGATGCACCGAATATACCTCACCCAGCATTCCATCCTCGATCATCTTCTTCACCATCGCATACTTCGGCGTGGTCCGCGCATGCCGATAGGAACAACCCGATATTTTCAGCTTGGGGTGTTTCGCCGCCGCCGCCGCGATCGCCTTCGCTTCCGCATAGTTCAGCCCCAGCGGTTTTTCGGTCAGCAGGTTTTTACCCGCCTTCATCACGTCCAGCGCCATCGGCTTATGCAGATACGGCGGGGTGCAGATCACCACCGCGTCCACATCATCGTCAGCCAGCATCTCCCGATACCCCCGCGGATCGGTCGTCACCAGCGGCACGTTGAACTTCGCCTTCATCTCCGCCGCGCGGGCCGGCACGATCTCCGCCAGCCAGCGAACCTGCACGCGATTGTCCCCGGCGAAGTTGGTCAAATGCGCGTTGCCGATCATGCCCCCGCCGATGATCCCGATTTGAAGTTTGTTCTTTTTCATGTTGGAAGATGATCGTACTTGGGGCTTGCGCAAGAATCAAAGATTCACGGTGAAGATGAAGAAAGGGACGAAGGGACTTAGGGACGGAGGGACGAAGTGAGGATGGCTCTGTGATTCTTTCCCTTCGTCCCTCCGTCCCTCCGTCCCTTCGTCCCTCCGTCCCTCCGTCCCTTTCTCCGTGCCTCCGTGGTTAGTGATTCTTACCCTTCGCGTTTTATGGTGCCAGCAGCGCTTCGACGAAACCGCGATTGCCCTCGAACGCCTGCGGATGCGTGATGGCTTCATCCGTGGTGAGCCACAACACCTCGGCGATCTCCGACGGGTTGGGTTTCAATTGTCCGCCGATGATGCGTCCCCGCACTCCGTGCAGTGTGAAGCCCGACACGCAGACGCTGTCGGTCCAGAACTCGTCGCCGATTTCGACGATGAGGTCCAGTTCCTCCATCATCTCGCGTGCCGCCGCCTGTTCGAGGGATTCGCCCGGTTCGACTTGTCCGCCGGGGAACCCGACCCTTCCGGGGGCGCGTCGCAAGGTCGCGGCCCGTCGCACCAGCAGCCACCGCCCGTCACCCGACGGATGCGGACAGGCGACCACCACGCCGTGTTGTTCGGCTTGCCCGTTCACTTCGCCAGTCCCGGCAGCAGGTTCAGCAGCCCCGTCGTGATGAACTCGACGGCGATCGCCGCCAGAAGCAGACCCATGATGCGTGAAGCGATGTTGATGCCGGTGCGGCCGAGCACCCGGCCAAGCCGCTGACCGATACGTAATACCACCCAGCAGACCAGAGCCGTCGCCAGCGCGATGCAGCAGAGAATCAGCGGATGCCAGGGCCACGCGCCCTGCCCCGAATAGATGATCGCGGTGCTGAGCGAGCCGGGACCGGCCAGCAGGGGCGTGGCCAGCGGCACCACGCCGATCGCGGTGTGATCGCTGGCTTCCTCCGCTTCCTCCGGGCGGTGCTTGGATTCGCTGATGCGCCCCTGAAGCATCGCCACCGCGATCAGCAGCAGCAGGATTCCCCCCGCCACGCGGAAGTGGTTGATCGAGATGCCGAACAGGATCAGCAGCCCCTGGCCGCACAACACCGAACCGATCAACAGCGCGGCGACCGCGATGCACGCCACGCGCGCCACGCGGTGGCGCTCGCCGGGCGTGAAGCCGCCGGTCAATCCCAGAAACAGCGGCAAAATGCCGATCGGATTCACGATCGCCAGAAACGCGAGCAGAATCTTCGTGTATTGGCTGAGTTCGAGCATGGGTGATTCACGGGCGGGGCTGTTGAGCCGCCAGTTTATCACCGCGCGCCGGTCGCGTCACTTGAGTTTGACCGGATCGAACGTGATCGCTTCGCCGTCGATCCGGGCGTAGTAGCAGTCGATGCGTTCCAGCCCGATGACCCGCCGAATGAAATTGCCCGCTTTCAACAAATCAATGCGCTGCTGGGCCGCGAGCAGATCATCGGTCAACCCCAGACGGTGTGCGTAAAACGCGCAGCCCTCATGCTGGATCAGCACGATGCGTTTCAGTCCGTGCGCCTCGACCAGAAACTTCAATTCGTCGATCACGCCCTGTTCTTCGAGGTGCGCTTCGGTGTGCCCCGCCAGACACGCCGGCCCGCCCGGAAGCGCGACCCGATCATACCGCGGCAGCTTCAACCCGTTCATCAGAAAATCATCGCAGTGTTCGCCCACACGCCCGTCGGAACAATAAACCGCCGCCGCGTGAATGCGCTTCGCTTCGTAAGTGATGCGGCTGGTGTAGGGCATGAGGCGGCGTGAGGGGGGATCGGTGAAACCGCCGGATTATACGCCGACGACGCGACGTTTGCCCAACAGCATGACGGTGGCGGCACCCAGCAGCGCGACGCTCGCCGGTTCGGGGACGCCCGCTGCCGCGGCCAGGTCGGCCGCTTCGCCGGCGGTCAGTTCGCCGTCGTAGATGTGGATCAGCGCGACCCGCCCGCCGGAGTATTCGTTGTTGAAGCTGCCGCCGCTGTTGTCGAGAAAGAAGTAGAGCAGACCGTCGAGGTTGTTGGGGTTGTCGAGGTTCAGTAAATCGGTATCGACCGACAGTTCCCATTGCCCGTCGAGATAGGCGGTGGCGACATTGCCGGAGACGGTAAGGACGACGTGATGGTAGGCGCCATTGACGTAGATGTTGGTGCCGGACGCGATGGGATAGACACCCAGCTTGTTGTCGGGGGCCACGTAGAAGCCGCTGTCATCCTGTCGATCCTGCGTGTCGATGATGCGCCGCCACTGATCCGCCATGTCGAAAAACTTGAAGATCATTTCGACGGAGTAATCATCGGGGGCGGCGAGCAGGCCGGTGGTGCCGAGCGACAGGCCGCCCTGATCGGAAGCGGGATCCGCATTGCCGCCGAATTCATACACGCGCCGGTTCACGCCGAACACGACATCATCGGTGAAATTGGCGACGGTGAGCGGATCGACTGCGCCGAGGGGCAGCGAGCCGATCTCGTCGCGGTCCAGCGTATCGTTGAATTGGTAGGTCGCCACGGAAGTCGCGGCATGGGCATTGAACGCGAACACCCCGAAACTCAGCAACGCCGCAGCGCACGACATGACACGAATGCGATGGTAAATAGTCACCCTCTTGTCTCCCAAGTTAGAAGTACCCGACCGAAGAAACTATATCACGCGATCAAGTCGAAGCAAAGAAAAAATGCTGATTTTCCCACAAATAGGGAAAACCCGCACCGCGGGATGCGGGTTTCACCGGTGAGCAGTTCAATCGCATCCCGCACCATGAACACCACTTCATCGAGCGTCCGGCCCTGCGTGATGACTGACGGATTCTCCAACGCGTGAGCGGCCAGCCACCCATCCTCAGCAGGTTCAACGATGACGTGGTATGTATTCATTATCATGCAACTCGGCTGACTTCTTGCATTATTGACCAGTATTTGGGATCGAACTGGTTCGTCAATTCTTGAAGCGCCGCGTGTGCTCGCTCGAAAGTGGGGAATCGCAATCCACCACGTTTTTTTACAAACACGCCGTCACCTACATTCGTCATTGCTCGCTCAAGCTCCGTTAAGGAGACGGGATCAGACTTACGACACATGGTGATAATCTGAAATGGCAACAGATCCGTATCGATTGCTTCTTGAGGAGTTAATCCAATAGCTACGGTGATGTGCCATCCATGTTGTCGATTCGCCTTCTCATACGCGCTGGTAATAATAACCGATCTATCACCAATATTGACACCGTCCCATCGGTCCCAGATTACCGTTACCTGAAGTGTTTTGGTGGTTTGCATTTCATGCTCGATCAGCATGAAATTACGTGGACCTTGCCCTTTGGTTAATAACCCCGCTAATTTATCGATCAAATGCTTCATTTGTGTTGTCACGGGGTTTACCTCCAAAGCTGATGGTGGTGATCTCGGAACCGGATAGCAATCTCTTGGGCACGGCTAACTTCATAATTATAGGGGCGGTTGGGGCAATACCGCATTTGTTCACTCCAAAGAAATGTTTGAAGTTCCGTCGCTAACCCGACGGTGTTGGCGGCTAATAGTCCATTTAGGGGATTCTGAATCTGGGGGCTCGCTCGATGATTAACCAGCAATTGAGCCCAGCCGGATAAATCATGTTGGTTACCCTTTGTTGGCCTAGATACTGCGACATAAGCGTCATGCCGTGTGACGGTGGTCAGCGGTGATGAGCTGCCGGAGCGAGAATCCGATCACTGCGAAATACGCGGTTTTCAATCGCATTTCAACGCTGTATCCATACAGATATATCGCACCAAGTTGATTGCCTTCATTCGTCAAGCAATCAGCTTCATGTTGCCGATGCCCCGCCGCCCTTGTCATGCTGGCGATGGTGTTCGGCGCTAGCCGGTCCCGGAGAGATTGTGGCATTTATCTGTTACTCCATATGCCTGATGATCGCCGTGCCGAACTCGCTGCATTTCAGCAGTTTCGCGCCGGTCATCATGCGCTCGAAGTCGTAAGTCACTTCCTTCGCGGTGATCGCGTTTTCGACGCCGCGGATCACCAGGTCGGACGCTTCGTTCCAGCCCATGTAGCGCAGCATCATTTCGCCCGACAGAATCACCGAGCCGGGGTTCACTTTGTCCAGACCGGCATACTTGGGCGCGGTGCCGTGGGTCGCCTCGAAGATGGCGTGGCCGGTGTCGTAGTTGATGTTCCCGCCGGGCGCGATGCCGATGCCGCCGACTTCCGCCGCCAGCGCGTCACTGATGTAGTCGCCGTTGAGATTGAGCGTGGCGATCACATCGTACTCGGCGGCGCGGGTCATAATCTGCTGAAGGAACGCATCGGCGATCACGTCCTTGATGATGATCTCGCGGTCACCGGTTTTCAGAACGTGCCACGGCCCGCCGTCGAGGGGGGTGGCGCCGAATTGTTTGGCCGCCACCTCGTAGCCCCAGTCACGGAACGCGCCTTCGGTGAACTTCATGATGTTGCCCTTGTGGACCAGCGTCACGCTCCCGCAGTTGTTGGCGATGGCGTATTCAATCGCGGCTTTCATCAGTCGCCCGGTGCCTTCGCTGCTCACCGGCTTGATGCCGAAGCCCGCGGTCAGCGGGAATCGCACCTTCTTGAAAAGCGCGGGGAAATTTTCAGCGAACAGCTTGGCGAACTTCTTGCAGTCGTCGGTCCCTTGCTGGAACTCGATGCCGGAGTAAATGTCCTCCGTGTTCTCACGGAAGATCACCATGTCAACATCTTCGGGCTTTTTCACCGGCGAGGGAACGCCTTTGAAGTAGCGCACCGGACGCAGACACACATACAGGTCGAGTATCTGGCGCAGCGCGACGTTGAGCGAACGGATGCCCCCGCCCACCGGCGTGGTCAGCGGACCCTTGATCCCCACCAGATACTTGCGGAACGCATCGAGCGTCGCATCCGGTAGCCAGTTGTCGGTCTGCTTGAACGCCTTTTCACCGGCGAGCGTTTCGAGCCACTCGATTTTGCGGCTGCCCTTGTACGCCTTCTCCACCGCCGCATCAAGAACGCGAACGGATGCGGCCCAGATGTCCGGGCCGGTGCCGTCGCCTTCGATGAACGGAATGATCGGATTGTTCGGGACGTGCAGCTTCCTGTCCGCGCCCATCGTGATCGGCTGACCCGCCATATGATTGCTCCCTGTTGGTTGTGTGAGGACTAAAAAGCGTAGCGGAAAGCCCCCGGAATGACAAACCGGCGATTGCGGCACGATGCGGATGGCAAGCGGATCGAAGATTGTTCATCACAAAGGGCGCGGAGCCACAAAGACACAAAGACAAAAAAGGTTTTTCTTTGTGTCTTTGTGGCTCCGCGCCCTTTGTGCAAAATATCTTTTTCAGTGCCGAATCGTAAACCCCATCGCGAGGAACTCGCCGGTCGCCGGGCGGGTGTCGATCTGGGTGTTACGAATGTACCGGTCCATCGTTGCCGCGATTTCGGCGAGCAGTTGCTTCACAACTTCCGGGGATGCTTCGACGACCAGTTCAACGTCGCCGTCGGGCATGTTCATGACGTAACCGCTGACTTCGTAACCGGCCGCGATGCGCTGCGCGGTCCAGCGAAACCCCACGCCCTGCACGTGGCCGGTGTAACGGACGGTCTTGCGAATGGCGTCGCTCATGGTGACAGCGTACGAGTTCGGTGGCGAATCAGTCAATCCAAAACCGGATTTATCACAAAGGGCGCGGAGTCACAAAGACACAAAGAAGAAGAGGGATCAGGGACGAAGGGACGGAGGGACGAAGTGGGGAACGGCTCGGCCTCTTTCCCTTCGTCCCTTGATCCCTCCGTCCCCGCGTCCCTTCTTGCACTATCGCAGTTTCGCGCAGGCGGCGTGGCGCTCGCAGGTGACCAGGTGATCGTTGACCAGACCGCCGGCCTGCATCATGGCGTACACGATGGTGGAGCCGACGAAGCTGAACCCGCGCTTTTTCAGGTCTTTGCTCAGCACGTCGGATTCGGGACTGGTGGCGGGAACCTGGCCGGGGGCGTGCCAGTGATTGACGATGGGTTTGCCGCCCACGAAGGACCAGATGTATTGATCGAAGGTGGTGAACTGCTTTTGCACGGCGAGAAACGCGCGGGCGTTGGTGACGGCACTGTTCACTTTCAGACGGTTGCGGACGACCCCCGGATCAAGCAGGATTTTTTCAATTTTGTCGGGGGTGAAGCGGGCCACCTTCCGGGGGTCGAACTGCGCGAAGGCGCGACGGTAATTTTCCCGCTTGTTCAAAATGGTGGACCAGCTCAGCCCGGCCTGCGCGGCGTCGAGGACGATCATCTCGAAAAGTTTGCAATCGTCATGGCACGGCACGCCCCACTCGCGGTCGTGATAGGAAATGTCGAGTTCGGATTTAGGCCAGGGGCAACGCGGCATGGGGTGTTCCGGGAAGAGGGACGCTTCGCGTCACCCGCTAAACCCCCGGAAGTTGTGTGGCGAATTCCGGGGGTTTAGCGGGTGGCACGAAGTGCCCCTCTGCGGGATACGGCGTGACGAATTTGCAATGCTGGGCGGGTAGCCCCGCTTTGATGGGATTTTGTTCGACGTAGTTGATGGGCCGTTCGATGTCGTCGGGGCTGTCGAGGAACACCCACCAACCGTGTCGTGCCCACGGCGTGGGGCGGCGACCGTTTTTGTGCGGTTCGCCGGCGAATGGATGCGAACCGGCGCGGCTCAACTGCGTCGTCGCGGCGGCTTTGAGTTGTTCGCAGGTGCGTTCGATGGACAGATGATGGTGAGCGACGACCAGATGCGTGTGCGTCGGTTGGATCGCGCAGGCGTGGATGAGCAGATCGGAACGATGGCCGTAATCGGCGAAACCGGCGGCGATGGCGCGGGCCTGTTCGCCGGTGAAGATGACCGGAGAATGTGCGAGGGCGTTTTTCATTTGCCGGACGAGGGCGCGATCGTGTGGATGATGTGCGACGGATTGGCGGGTGTTGGCTTGGGTGGCGGGGCCGAAGACGGCCAATTCGTAGGAGCGGACGAAGTCGGACCATGAGCCGCGCGGGTCGTTGGGGAGCCGGAATCCATATGCCGAGACGATCAGGTGATAGGCGAGGATCATGGCGTGCTCCGCCCCCGGAAGAAGAGGGGCACTTCGTGCCGCCCGCTAAACGGCGGGAAAAGAGGGACGCTGCGCGTCGCCCGCTAAACAATATAATCCGCGCATCGCGCATCGCGCATCGCGCATCGCGCATCGCGCATCGCGCATCGCGCATCGCGCATCGCGCATCGCGCATCGCGCATCGCGCATCGCGCATCGGGCATCGGGCATCGCGCATCACGTTTTACGCGGTTGGGGCATCGCGAAGCCGCAAGCGGCGGGGCGTGTTATTCGTCGTCGGGGGCGGTTTCGTTGTCGGCTTCGAGGGCGGCGACCTCGGCTTCGCTCATCGGGGCGCGGGCGGTCAACCCCGAACCCTTGAGTTCGAGGATCGCTTTTTTGATCTCGGTGAACAGGTCGGGGTTGTCCTTGAGGAATTGTTTGGAGTTTTCGCGGCCCTGGCCGAGCCGGGTGTCTTTGTAGCTGAACCAGGCGCCGGATTTATCGACGACTTTTTCGTTGACGGCCAAGTCGATCAGGTCGCCGGTGGCGCTGATGCCTTCGTTGAACATGATGTCGAACTCGGCGTCGCGGAAGGGCGGGGCGACTTTGTTTTTGACGACGCGTGCGCGGACGCGGTTGCCGACGTTGTTTTCGCCATCTTTGATGGCGCCGGTGCGTCGGATGTCCAGACGGATGGAGGAGTAGAATTTCAACGCGCGACCGCCGGGCGTGGTTTCGGGGTTGCCGAACATGACGCCGATTTTTTCGCGGAGCTGGTTGATGAAGATGACGGTGCAGCGTGATTTGGCGATGGCGCCGGTGAGTTTGCGGAGCGCCTGGGACATGAGGCGGGCTTGCAAGCCGACGTGGGCATCGCCCATATCGCCTTCGATTTCAGCGCGTGGGATGAGTGCGGCGACGGAGTCGATGACGATGACGTCCACGGCGTTGGAGCGGACGAGGAGTTCGCAGATTTCGAGGGCTTGTTCGCCGGTGTCTGGCTGGGAGACCAGGAGGTTGTCGAGATCGACGCCCAGGCGTTTGGCCCAGGAGGGGTCGAGGGCGTGTTCGGCGTCGATGAAGGCGGCGACGCCGCCGTCTTTTTGGGCGTTGGCGGCGACATGGAGTGCGAGGGTGGTTTTGCCGGAGGATTCGGGGCCGAAGAATTCGCAGACGCGGCCGCGGGGGATGCCTCGTCCGCCGAGGGCGAGGTCGAGGGAGATGGAGCCGGTGGAGATGCCCGGGGGGACGTTGGCGGGGTCGTCATCGAGTTTCATGATGGCGCCTTTGCCGAAGGCGCGTTCGATTTGAGCGACGGCCCGTTCGAGGGCCTGGTCACGGAGTTCGTGGGTGTTGGGCTTGGCGGTGGATTTGGCCATTTGAGCGTCCTTGCCGTGGTTGGAGGGGGAAGATGATTTCGGTGCTTTGGCGGTGACGTTGGCTACCATAGCGGGATGCTCCTTAATCGTCAATGTTTGGTAGATGTAAGGATACCGAACGAATTGCGAACGTCAAGGGGAAAATGGAAGGAATGTGAAAAATTTTGAACCGAGTGAAGAGGGACGCTTCGCGTCACCCGCTAAACGGGGGAGGGGCACTTCGTGCCACCCGCTAAACGGGGGGGATTATGGGGAGTTGGACGGGGGGTGCGGTGCGGGGGTCAGCAGTACCTGTCCGACGCGGCGTTGCTGGACGCTGAGCACCTTGGCGTGGTAATCGCCGAGGGTGAGGATGTCGCCCTGTCTGGGCCAGCGTCCGAGTTTGGCGGTGATGTATCCGCCGAGGGTATCGACATCGCCGGTGTCGAAATCATCGGGCAGGGGAAGCCGGTCTCGCAGTTCGTGGAGGGGGTAGAGGCCGGCCACTTTGATGGTATCGCCTTCGCGGAGGAAGTCGGAGGGTCCGACGACGTCGAACTCATCTTCGATTTCGCCGACGATTTGTTCGATGACGTCTTCGAGCGTGACCAGGCCCTGTGTGGAGCCATATTCGTCCACGACGACGGCCAGTTGCATATGCTGGGATTGGAACTGGCGGAGGAGTTGTGTGACGGGCAGTTGTTCGGGGACGAAGAGGACTTCGCGTTTGATTTTGGTCAGGTCGATGTCCGCGGAGCCGATGACGTGGACGGCGGAGCCGGGCAGGCCGTCGGGCACGGCGATCATCATGCCGTCGGGGGATTTTTCGTCGATGAATCGCAGGCGGCCGGGGACGAGTTGGAGCTGGTTGAACAGGTCTTTGAGGTGGATGAGGCCGACGACGTGATCCATGTCGGCGTCGCAAAGGGGCATGCGGGTGTAGGCGGTGTGGTGGATGAGTTGGAGAACTTCGCCGATGGGCTGGCCGATTTTGAGGTAGTTGACCATGGTTCGCGGGGTCATGATCTGTCGGGTTTTGAGGTCGCCGAAGTCGAAGGCGCTGGTGAGGATTTGTTCCTGGACGGTGGGGATGGCGCCCTTTTCGACCGATTCGTCGAGCAGCGCCCGCAGTTCGTGGACGGTGTGGGGGATGGTGGCATGGGCGCTGGGGCCGACCTCGATGCGGAACAGGCGGAGTATGAGGTTGCTCAGCGAATTGAGCGTCCAGATGGGCACGACGAAGACGTAGCTGAAGATGACCAGGGGCGGAGCGATCAGGCGGAGCATCCGGTCGGGATAGGTGATGGCGACGTTCTTGGGCGCGACTTCGCCGACGACGACGTGCAGGGTCGTGCCGATCGCCAGAGCGATGCCCGCGGCCAGCGCGTGCGGCGAGGGCGGCGACATCGCCAGCCGGTCCAGCAGCGGCTGGATCATCGCGACGATGGTCGGTTCCAGCACATAACCCAGCCCCAGCGAGGCGAGCGTGATGCCCAACTGACAACTGGACAGGTAAAAGTCGAGATGGCGTTTGATCTGGATGCAGAATTGCGTGTTGACGCCGGGGTGTTCGACGGCCTCCAGCCGGCTCTGGCGGGCGCCGACCGCGGCGAACTCCGCCAACACGAAAAACCCGTTCAGCGTCACCAACCCCAGCGTCACCAGCACGTTCAGCGCGATATCCGCCAACCCCGGCGGGGCGGGGGGCTGCGGCCCGGCGGCGGCGAAAATCCAGGTCATCCCGAACATCTCCATCCCCGCATTCTCGCCGGATGGCGGGGCACGTCAAATGGGAGCGGCAGGTTTGCGGTTCTCGCGGGTGCATGACACACCACGCGGGGGCGTCATCGTGATCGTAGTCGTAATCGTAATCGAAACCTGTCATTTGAATTGCCGATTACGACTACGATTACGATCACGAAAAGATGACCCGCGTGGAC
>JBAYVY010000036.1:0-16956 GCA_041674345.1 Phycisphaeraceae bacterium
CACGGGTGATCGCCGTTTTTGAGCCAAAAACGAATGTTTGTCGAAAAATGGTCGAACATTGGCTCGTCTTACCGCCGTTTTTGAAGCAGAATCGAGGCTTTTTGACCCCGTGAACGGTTACTCTATATGAATATACCAACAGTCAAGGTGAGAAAATTTGGATACGCGAGGATTATCCGGTAGATTATGGGGACGGTACTCAACCTCCGCACTTTAATTCTGGTCCTGCGGGCAGCCAAAATCTCCCGAATCATCATAACTGGATAGGGGGAGAAGATAACTGAAGATATTGTTTGACTGGATCGAGTGCAAGTATTGGAGTGTTTACGATGCAAATAAATATATATAGTACCTTGCCAAATTTGCCGCGAATGGAAATCCGATGGCCTGGTGATGACGTGTTGATGGGATGGCAGGAACGCGATAGGTTTACGGCCGTTCGGGTACTGCTTCACGAGGACACTGCTAGTCGGGACATCGCTGTTTTTCGGAAATCCTTAACTGAACGTGGAACGAGAGATTCGCTGGCATTTCAACCAGAGGTCTTCGATCACCATAATTATGTGTTGCCCCTTAGGGGGGTTTTGTCGCTTCTCCTTATTCAAGAATGGATGCAATCCTTCCATGACAACCGAGTTGATCTGGTAGTTTGCGATGAACCCCGTGGCAAGAGTCGAATTCGGTCTTACAAGGGATTGTTTGATGCGAAATCGTGCGATACTGCAACTGCGTACGAACAACGAGAATTTGATTTAACCACAGATTCATCGGCTATTTTGGGTAGGCTCGAAACCTCCTCTCTAGGATTTGCGTCGTGTTTCGGTTACTTGGGAGATACATTTAAGGCATTTGGCGTTTACGGATGGCCCAATTTGCCTGATTCTAATTCTCTTCTCGATCGTATATTTGCTTGTTTTGAAAGCCAACGGCAACTTTGGCAATGGGAATCTGGTCGATTGTTACCGATTGTTTGTACTAGCTCAACTTCGCTATTCTTCCTTCAAGGGGTGGCAAACGAATCGATTCTACAGCTTATTGTTTATCTTCCAAACAAAATGTTGCAGAGCTATTTAGAGGTGGCGCAAGCACGGTTTGGTGCGGAATTGTCAAGAATGTAGCGCGACTGAGGTGTTCCACAGGCGACCAAGGTGAAAAATGCTTTTGACAGTCTTGGTCCAAAATGTTGAGCATTGCAAACATTACGATGAAAGGACAGCTTTCGGACACTACTTCTTTTATCCACCGATCTTGGCTGGCAACTCGGCTGGCACAATTTCATAACAACCCGTTTTGCTCGGCCCAACGAAGGCGATCCGATTTTCAGCTTTCAATCCATCCACAGCCCGCTTGGCGGTGCTATACGAGCAGCGGAGTTTTTCGGCGATCTTCGGCATTCGCAGCCGCTCTCCCGATCTGATCATTTCGAGAATTCGCTCCTGTCGCAGTTTTTCGTCGTCACTCACATCGGTCAACGCGTCCGACTTCGAGTCACTTGCAGCACCCAACTTGATGCGCGGGGATTTCGCTGTTCGCAAATCTTTGACGTTGATCCGCGCGTTCAGTCGATAACCACCGTTGGAAGTTTCAATCATGTCTTGCGGTTCGACTTTCAAGCCCAGTTCTCGGCCGATTTGTTCCGCCATATGCCGTCGAAAATCCCGAATGCTCCCGGCGACGCCGCCCTGACCGCCCTTGCCGGCCAGCGCACTGCCTGGGAAAGCGCGATACCGGTGCTCATTGAGTCGATCCTTGAGTTTGTCCAGAATGGTCCACATCTGGTTCGACTTGCCGCTTGATAGGACCGTAACGCCGCACAGTTCAACACGGTCGGTGTAGAAGATCAATTCGCCGTCTTGGAACGGTTTGTCCGGTTTCAAATGCGTCGCGCCAACGGGATCATGTTTCCGTCGTGTACGTTCCAGCACCGATTGAATCACCGACGCCAGTGTACGACCGGTGCGAGGAAACGGCTTGTTGATGAAATCTTTGACGCCGTAATCGCACAGGGGGGCGGCGAACTCCAAGCCATCCTTGCCATATGCGGTCATCACGATGATCGGCACGCCCTGCATCGATGGGCTTTGGTGAATCTCCTTGGCCAGGTTGGTCCCGTACTCGATGGAGTCCAGGCCGCGACCGGATTGTACCGGAATGGACAAATCCAGCAGCACATAATGGAAACCGCCCCCGGAAGTCCCGGAAGCCCCGGAAGTCCCGGAAGCCCCGGAAGTCCCGGAAGTCGTGTTCCCGGCGACGGCAAACTGGTGACGGGCCTCTTCCTGCGATTTGGCCCAGACGTGATCGTGCCCCAGCGAGTTTGGAACGGAAGACAGCAAACGCGTAGGGTGATGTTGTGAACGGACTACGAATGGACGCATGAAAAAACCCATCCTTGCGAATGGGCTTGGTCGTTGGTGTTGATTGCGGGTTGCCGTGTCTTGGCGTCCCCTCACCCTAACCCTCCAATCGCCCAAGGGGAGAGGGGATAAGAAACTTCCGGGGGCGGGGGCGGGTCTTGCTTCCGGGGGCGGGGGTGCGGTACCGGGCGAGTCCCGGCTGCCGTGGCCGGCTTCGACGAATGGGTACGTCGTGCCCGACCTGGCTCGGTGGCTCGATGAACGGGACGGCTCTCGCCGTCGCCCCTGTGCCCAGGGTTTCGTCGGTTTCCGAAAGAGCGGGTCGTGTGCGGTCGGTTGATCTTGCGATCGCCGACCGGTCGCCCGCTCGTCTGGACTGCGCCGCGGTGGTTTCAGGGGTCGCGAGTGAGCGGCCCACCATGGATGGGTCCGTTCCCCTGGCCGTCAGCGCCGGCCGACCTCACGCCGCTGCATTGTTCCGCGATGGGATCAGCATCACGTCAACGCCGGATCAGGCCGCGGCGCGGCGATCCGGTGCAACGGCGGCGGTCGGTCACGATGTCCTCCGCGGCAAGCGCGATGGGCGGTTGCGAATGATCGGCGATGATCGGCGCGTCGATTGTTGACGCGCTTGCATCGTGACTCCGAGCAGCGCCGCCGTGGCGTTTGTCGCCGATACACCGTCTTCAGTCGATCAGCTTCGTCGCATGGGCGGTTCGGTTTGGCTCGACATGCGGTCGCGCTGAACTGACGAAAATGTCCCAGGTTGCCGATCGGCCCCGGCCGGCGTGACTTGCGTCCGACGCCTGCGGTTTCCGATCGGGCCGCTCGGCCGATGATTCGGCCTGTTCGCGGCGTTCGCTCCTGCGGAACGATATCGCCGCGTGGTCAGGCCGGCTCATTGCCATCCTCGCACGCCGCGCGCCGTGGCGACCAGCGCCCGGCGGAACATGCGTGATGCAGGGCCGATCATGCCGTTCCGAAGTCGCTGTGACCACCGTCCCGTTGGGCCGGCTGCGAACAGCGGTTCTTCGCACACGATGCGACCCCGGCCAAGTCCCCGCCGCGGCGTCTCGTGCATTCACTTCGACATGCGAAGCGATGCCTTGTGCGCCGCGCGGGCGAGACGCCAGGCGGTATGACGATGGTTCCGCCGTTTCTCCGCATGATGATGCGAAGGGTTGACAGCGGCTCGCTCCACCGCCACCTTCCGTTGAGGGCCGGGTGACGGAGTACGCCTGGTGTGAATCCGACGAATCGTTCACCTGTCAAAGAGCGTTCGGCTTCACCGGGACTGCCCGGTACCGCACCGACTTGTCACCTAATGATATAGCGCGCCGTTCCACGCG
The DNA here is from genome assembly GCA_041674345.1 of Phycisphaeraceae bacterium. Taxonomy (GTDB): domain Bacteria; phylum Planctomycetota; class Phycisphaerae; order Phycisphaerales; family Zrk34; genus JBAYVY01. The sequence goes on from JBAYVY010000036.1 coordinate 3,707, forward strand.
ATGCAAGTAAAAAACCTTCCGATTTTCAGATTGTGCAACTCCCGGAAAACGGTGCAAAACCAGTGGAAAAACCGTCGCTTCCCTTCGCCGTTGTCATTGCTGATGTTGCGGAAGATTGGGGACGAAGGGAGTGAGGGAATGAGGGATTGAGGGAATGAGGGAGTGAGGGAGTGAGGGAGTGAGGGAGTGAGGGAAGGAAATGAGTCACATTTTCACTACATCCGCTTCCCTCAATCCCTTATTCCCTCAATCCCTTCACCGTTGCTCGGCCAGATATTGACGCAGCGCAGGCCCCAACGCCGCGTCCTTCAGCGCCAGCGCGATGCAGCACTGCAAATGTTCCAGCCGGTCGCCGATGTCGTACCGCGTCGCCCGCCAGCGATGCGCGTACATCGGTTCCCTTGCCGCCAGTTCATTCATCGCATCGGTCAGTTGAATCTCGCCGCCCACGCCCGCCGTCGCATGTTCCAGCCAATCGAAAATCGCCGGCGTGAAAACGTACCTGCCCGCGATCGCCAAATCCGTCGGGGCCTCGTCGGGCCTGGGCTTCTCCACCAAACGATGCAATCGCAACGTGCGTTCATCATCGCCTTCGACGCGCCCATCGACGATGCCGTACTTGCTCAACTTCTCGCGCGGCACACGTCGCACGCCCACCACACTTGCGGAGGCGCTTCCGGAGGCGCTTCCGGGGACACTTCCGGGGACACTTCCGGGGGCGCTTCCGGTGACACTTCCGGGGGTTTGTTCATGCACGTCGATCAATTGGCGCAGGCCCGCCGGTTGGCCATCGTCCGCCGCGATGATCGTGTCGCCGAGCATCACCGCGAACGGCTGATCGCCCACCGCCGCCCGCGCGCATCGCACCGCATCGCCCAGTCCCTTCTGCTCCGGCTGATTCACGAACGTGATTTTCGCCCCGCGCGCCACGTCATGCACCAGCGCCAAACGGTCGGCTTTTCCCGTCTTTTTCAGAAACGCTTCCAACGCCGGGTCGTCCGCCAGATGTTTGCGAATCGCCTCTTTGCCGTCGTTGATGACGATGACCAGATGCGTGATGCCGCTGTCGAGCGCTTCTTCAATGACATACTGCAACACCGGCTTGTCCAGCACGGCGAGCATCTCCTTCGGCACGGCCTTGGTCGCCGGCAGCAACCGCGTCCCGAATCCCGCGGCGGGAATGACGGCCGTGGTGACGGATTGAATGGGCATGGCGTGTTCCAAAAAGAAATTTCACAAGAGGCACAGAGACACACGGATGCGAAGAAAGGGACGAAGGGACTCGGGGACGGAGGGACGAAGTGAGGATGGGGCGTGACTCTTTCACTTCGTCCCTTCGTGCCTTCGTCCCTGATCCCTGCTTCCCATTTTGCTCTGTGCCTCTGTGGCTCTGTGGTTCATTTCTTTTGTGGTGAATCTTATCCGGGTACCACTTCAGGCACGATGACTTCGGCGTCGATCTTGCGGTACGCTTCGGTGATGCGTTGCAGGCGTGCCGGGTCGCCGTCGTAGGCGGCGATCACCGCTCCGCCGGAACCGGCGAACTTCACGAACGCGCCGAGTTTTCGACCGGTTTCGACCAGTTCCTTGTTGCCGTCGCTGATTTGAAGAATGCTCGCCCGAAGGTCGAAGTTGGCGTTCATCAGCGGGCCGATTTCGTTACCGCGACCGGCGACGATCAGGTCGCGCGCCTGCTGGGCGTAACCGGCGAACTGTTTCATGGCATCGAGCACCTTCTGTTCGCCGCGAGCATAGCGGCCCCGCAGATCGTTGTGCGGCACCTCGGTTCCCTCGGCCAGCAGCGGGCGAAACGCCACGAACAGCGGCGGCAGCAGTTTCGGGTCCAGTGGTTCGTATTCGCCGTAGCCGCGCTGGTCGATGAGCTGCTTGTTGAAATCCATGAAGACCGCGCCTTCATAAACCTGAATGACGCGATCCTGCAAACCGGCTCCGATGCCCAGTTCGTCGCGCTCCACGCTCAGGGCCAGCGCCGGTTGAAGCGGCTTGGTGATTTCCACGCCGAAGAACTGCATGAGGGCGCGCAGCGTGGCGGTGACGATCGCGCTGGAACCGGCCAGCCCGACGCGCACGGGGATGTTGGTGTGATACTCGATGCTGAAGTTGCGTTTGGGCAGTTCGATGCCGTGCTGTTGACAATAATCGACGAAACGTTTGATGGTGGCTTTGATGAGGCGGATGCCGCCGTAGTACCCGTTGAGCGACACGTCGCCGAGCAGGTCGTTGAGATCGGCGAAGTCGGTGCGGTCGGAGCGCTGCGGCAGAATCGTCAGTCGCGGCGACTCGAACAGCGTGACGCGCGCCTGGAAGTTGCCGACGATGACGCTGATGGTTTTGCCGAAGTATCCGTCGGACGGATTGCCGATCAGTCCGACGCGGGCGTGAGCGCTGGTTTGTATCATCATGTCGAATGTCTCGCCGGGTGGGTGAAGGCATTATACTGATTTGTTCGTGAATCCCCGGAATCCACGGAAGACCGCGGCTTGGAAGCCGCGGCTGAAATTGCCTCCCGAATCCCGAACCCCGAACCCTGTTTTCAAGGAGCATGCGATGGTGGAGTTCGACCCCAAGCGTTACGACACGATGCAATACCGGCGATGCGGGACCAGCGGGCTTCTGTTGCCGGCGATTTCGCTGGGCTGCTGGCACAACTTCGGCGACCAGGCCGACCAGGGCGAAGCGCAACGGATGTTGCGGCGGGCGTTTGATCTGGGGATCACGCATTTCGATCTGGCGAACAACTACGGCCCGCCGCCGGGGTCGGCGGAAACCAACGTCGGGCGCATTTTGAAGCAGGATTTCGCGGCCCATCGTGACGAATTGATTCTGTCATCAAAGGCGGGCTATCGCATGTGGCCGGGGCCTTACGGCGAATGGGGATCGCGCAAATACCTGATCGCCAGTTGCGATGCGTCGCTGAAACGATTGGGCGTGGAATACGTCGATATTTTTTACTCGCATCGCTTCGATCCGAATACACCGGTGGAGGAAACGATCGGGGCGCTGGATGCGATCGTGCGGGCGGGCAAGGCGATTTATGTCGGCATCAGCAGCTACAACTCGGCGCAGACGGTGGAGGCGATGAAGATCGCGCGGCAGTTGCACACGCCGCTGGTGATTCATCAGCCGGCGTATTCGATGCTCAATCGGTGGATCGAAAAAGAGTTGGTCGCCGATTGCGGGCGACTGGGCGTGGGCATGATCGCGTTTTGCCCGCTGGCGCAGGGGCTGCTGACGAACAAGTATCTGAACGGGATACCCGCGAATTCACGGGCGAAAACCCCCGGAAGTTTTCTGAAGGAATCGAATGTCACCCCGGAAGTGGTCGCCAAAGTGAAACGACTGAACGTGATCGCCGAGACACGCGGCCAGTCGATGGCGCAAATGGCGCTGGCATGGGTGCTGCGCGATGCGCGTGTGACCAGCGCGCTGATCGGCGCGAGCAAGGTGTCGCAGGTGGAGGACAACGTCGCGGCGCTGAAGAACCTGGAGTTCACGAAGGATGAACTGGCGAGTATCGATGAAATACTGGCATAGCAAAAAAGCACAACATTCGGATTCAAACGCAGATGTTCTGCTGTTTTGCTTTTCTGTTTTTCTGTTTTTCTGTTTTCATACTCTGCGCCTCTGCGGTTAATCATTCTTCTGTCAGCGCGATGACGCTGGCGATGGCGTGGGTTTCGGTGTGACTGAGGGAGACGAGCCAGCGGGTGATGTGTTGTTCGGCGGCGAGTTCCGCCACTTCGCCATGCACACGCAGCAGCGGTTGGCCGGTGGGTTGTTTGACGACTTCGACGTCGGTCCACGCGATGCCGTTGCGCCAGCCGGTGCCCAGCGCCTTGAGCGCGGCTTCCTTCGCGGCGAAGCGGGCGGCGTAATGCTCAATGCGGCGTTTGTGCGACGCATCGCAATAGGCGCGTTCGGCGTCGGTGAAGACGCGCAGCAGGAAATGTTCGCCGTGCTTTTGCAGCATGTCGGCGATGCGTGCGGTGTCAACGAGGTCGATGCCGTGGGAGGTGATCGTCATGGGTTTCGTCATCGTGTTTGTGTCGATATAACCGTGTTGGAAAGCCCTTCAATCCATTTTTTCGGAATGGCCTCGTTTTGGGCCTCCGGCCCTGAACTTGGGATCGCATCGTATTCATCCCATCTTTTTACGTTTTTGCGCCAGCCAGGTTTTGAGTTTCGCGGCGGTCATGCAGTTGACGATGTGTTGCGGCTCGGCCCAGGCGCGGCGGGCGGTGAGGACGCCGTAACGCAGGTTGTCGAAATCATTGGCGCTGTGGGCATCGGTGTCGATGGCCAGCAGGACGCCGGCTTCGATGGCGGCACGGGCGTGGGTGTCGCGCAGGTCCAGCCGCCAGGGGTTGGAATTGATTTCGAGCGCGGTGCCCGTCTCGGCCGCGGCCTGGATGAGCGCGGCCATGTCGGGGGAAAGGCCCTCGCGTTTGCCGATGAGCCGGCCGGTGGGGTGGCCGATGATGTTGACGTAGGGATGTTCGATCGCTTTCAACAGCCGCTCCGTCGCCTTTCGGGGGTCTTGCGACAGTGCGTTGTGCGGGCTGGCGACGACGATATCGAGTTGTTTGAGCAGGGAGTTGGGATAGTCGAGTTTGCCGTCGGCGAGGATATCGACTTCGCTGCCGGCCAGGAGGGTGATGCCCTTGATGTGCTTGCGTGCTTCGTGAACGGCGGCGATGTGTTCTTCAAGACGATGGGCGTCCAGGCCGCGCGCCTGCGCCTGGCTGACGGAGTGATCGGTGATGGCGAGGGTATGGAAGCCGCGCTCCTTGGCGACGGCGGCGAGTTCTTCGATGGTGAGTTTGCCGTCGGAGGCGCGGGTGTGTGCGTGCAGTTCGCAGTGAATGTCTTTGACGGTGACCAGTTGGGGCAGCGTGTCATTTTCGGCGGCGGCGATTTCGCCGCGGTTTTCGCGGAGTTCGGGGGGGATGAAGGGGAGATCGAGTTTGTCATAGATATCGGATTCGGAGGCGGCGGCGACGGATGTTTCACCCTGCCACAGGCCGTATTCGTTGAGGCGCATCTTCTTTTTGATCGCGCGTTGTCGGAGGGCGACGTTGTGTTCTTTTGAGCCGGTGAAGTAGGCGAGGGCGGCTCCGTACTGGTCGGGCTGGATGAGACGAAGATCGACCTGCATATTGGAGGCGAGGCGGACGGAGATTTTGGTTGGACCGGCGGCGATGACGGAGGCGACGGGTTCGAGTTTTTTGAAGGCGTCGGCAACCCCCGGAAGTGCGTCGGGTTGGACAGCGACGAGGAGGTCGATGTCGCCGATGGTGTCGCGGCCGCGGCGGAGGGAACCGGCGAAGTCGCATTGCTGAACCCCCGACAGTTGGCGAAGTTGCTGAACGAACCACGCGGCGACGGGCTGGGCCTGGCCGAGGCGGACGCGCTGCGATGCGGATTCGACGAAAGCGAGGGAGTGCGCGATGTTGGCGAGGATTTTTTCGCCCATGCGGGGCAGGTCGGCCAGTTCGCCGGTGTGAAGTTTTTGTTTGAGTTGATCGAGGGTGGTGATGCCGGCGTCATGCCAGAGCGTGGCGGCGGTTTTGGGGCCGACCCCCGGAATTTGCATCATTTGGAGAACGCCGGGCGGCACGGAGGCGATGAGGTCGTCGTGTTCCTTGAGCTTGCCGTGTGAGATGAATTCGGAGATTTGCCGCGCCAGGTCTTTGCCGACCCCCGGAATTTCAATGAGCTTCCTCGGCGTGGCGACAAGTGTGTTGAGATCGGCGGCCAGGTCTTTGATCGCGCGGGCGGCGCGTTGGTAGGCGATGACACGGAAACGATTGGCACCGGTGAGTTCGAGGACCCTGGCGATGAGTTCAAAATGGTCGGCAAGTTCACGGTTGGATGGCATGAACAAAGGATACCATCATGCGGGAGGGGCGGCACATGGAGGGAACCGGAGTAATCAACCGCTCAATTGAAACCCCCGAATGGAACGCCATCAACTTAAGTCGCAAACCTTGTGATTCCAAGGGCTTTTCGTAGTTCATCTCGCGGCCGGGTCATGTGGGTGTAGCGATCCTTCTTTCGTTTGATCACGCGCGGTTCGTGACGGCCGTGACGATGCGAGTGCGCAAGCCGGGGCGGGTGATGCGGTATTCCAATTCGCGCACGGTGATGCTCGCCGGCAAAGCGGCGTACTCTTCGGCGCTGATCCACGTCGGCCGCTTGGCCGGCTTGATGTATTCGACGATCTGATCCTTGCGGCCCAGCGATCGGACCCAACGGCTGGTCGGCGCGCCTTGGCGCTGCGACTTGCGATGTTGACAGCGGCGAAAAAAAGGGATGAGTACATATGTTGACCGCGAGAGGGCGGGTGTGTGAGGTGGGTGCATGGCCGGAAGCACGAGACAACAACCCGGCGGCGCGGTGTTTCACGCTCTCAATCATGGCAGGATTCCTAAATATATGTACTCATCCCCTTTTCTTTCTCATCAGATCGGGATGCAACGCATCATCAGCGATGTTTCGTTGGTGGCCGCGTGATCGGTCTGAATGCCCAGCGCCGGCTGAAGACCGTCGGCCCAGCAATCCAACAGCGTGACGCTGAACTCTTTTTGCCACTGCGGGCGATATTGCTGCCAGAGCATGGTGGACGGGCCGTGCCCGTGTGCGACGATGATTTTGAAACCGGCGCGGGCAAGCTGCTTGAGAATGGCGCGGAGGATGGCGACGAACAGATCGTTGTCGATCCAGTACGCGCTGCCGGGCAATGGTTGACTGGGGTAGGGGTGTTTGGAATCGGGGCGGCAGGAGTCCATGCCGAACCATTCGAGATCGCCCTGGACGACGCGGCGATCGGGTCCGAGGAAGAGCATGGGCAGCACGATGCCGCCGACGTCGCGTGCGAGCGGTTCAAAGAAGCCGGAGGATATCATGCCGTCGGAGCCGAGGGGCAGATGTTCGCCGTGCCATTCGAGCGTGCCGAGGGGCAGGTAGGCGATGGGCGCATCGGCGATGCGTCGGCGAAATTCGCGCGGGGTCAGGTCTTGGTATCGCACGTTCATGGCTGGTTCCTTCTTACCCGTGGCACTTCGTGGTGAAAACCTTTTTCGCGGAGAATGCGGTTGTCCCGGCGGCGTCACGCGGTTTTCAGGCGGCCGGTTTCGAGGGTCAGTTGCGTGTCGGCCCGCTCGGCGACTTTCGGGTCGTGTGTGACCATGACGATGGTCTGGCCGGCGGCGTGGAGTTCGTTGAAGAGTTGGAGGATGGTGTCGCCGGTGGCGCGGTCGAGGTTGCCGGTGGGTTCGTCGGCGAGCAACAGGTCGGGTTGGTTGATGAGGGCGCGGGCGATGGCGACGCGCTGGCGTTCCCCGCCGGACAATTCGTTGGGGCGGTGTTTGACGCGGTGGGCCAGTCCGACGCGGTTGAGAAGATCGGCGGCCCGTTGTCGGAGCGCGTGTTTTTGCGGGCCGATCATCCCGGCGATCATGGTGTTTTCCAGGACGTTGAGCTCGGGCAGCAGGTGGTAGAACTGGAAGACAAACCCGACATGGAGATTGCGAAAGCGGTCTCGTTTGGCGGTTGAAAACCGATACAGATCATCGCCGTTGAACAGGACGGCACATCCGGGGACGGGGGTGGGGGTGTCGAGTCCGCCCATGAGGTGGAGGAGCGTGGACTTGCCGGAGCCGGACGAGCCGAGTACGGCGAGCCATCGACCGTGGGGCACGGACAGATCGACGCCTCGGAGGACATGAACATCTTCGCTGCCCATGCGGTAGTGCTTGTGCAGTTCGCGGACTTCGAGGATGGGTGTGGGAGAATTGGCGGTCATTTTTGGTTCAGTGCAAGCGGAGAAAACACATGATGGGAAATGACGAATGACGAAATCCGAATGACGAAAGAATGACGAATGTCCAATGACGAATGCCGAAACGCGGAGGTCCGGCATTTCGTCATTTGAACATTCGTCATTCGGATTTCGTCATTCGTCATTAGATATCGCTCAGTCTCGTATTTAACAGTTCCAATGCTATTCGTATCGCAATGATTGTACCGGATCGACCAAGGCGGCTTTGACGGCTGGGACGATGGAACCGAGTACGCTGGCGATGATCGCGGCCAGGACGATCAGGGCGATTTCATGCCAGTTGACCTGATTGGGGATTTGATCGAAGAAATAAACGCGGCGGTCCCAAATGACGATGCCGAAGGCATCGCCGAGCCATTGATGGATTTCGTTGATGTAGTGAACGATGAGATAGGCGATGAGGGTTCCGAGCGCCGAGCCGATGACACCGATGACGCCGGCATATGTGAGGAAGATGGACGCGACGCCGAGCCGGCTGGCGCCGAGAGCGCGGAGGATGCCGATGTCGCGGGTCTTTTCCAGCACGATCATGTAGAAGATGACCAGCACCATGATGATGGCCACCACGCTGATGATGCCGAAGAGGAAGGTCATCAGATTCTTTTCATTCTGCACGGTATCCAGCAGTTTACGAAGCAGTTCCTGCCAGGTGCGGATTTGCATGTAATCGGGCAAATCCGGGTTGGTTTTCATCAGTTCGGCGTAGCGGGTGTTGACGGCGGCGCAGAGTTGGTCGGCGGTGTAACCGGCTTTGGCGCGGACGACGATGGTGGTGCAGCGCGCGGGGATGGTGCCGAGGATTTTCGTCGGGTCGGCGGGATTGACGCGCGTCGCCTGATCCATCATCAGCATTTTCTGCGCGACGGCGAAGGGGATGAAGATGCGTTTGGAATCGGCGTCGTACAGGCCGGAGTGGAACTCATTGACGGGGACGAATTGTTGGGTGGCGGGTTCGAGGATTCCGCCGCGCGAGCTGACGGGGACGAGCGTGAGGGACAGGGGGCGGGCGAGCAGGGGATAGGGGAAGTCGTAGGAACCGTCTTTGAGCCGGGTGTTGTAGGGATTGACTTCGATGCCCATGACCATCGCGGGATATTCCGCGAGCCGGGGCCAGGGGGTGGCGAGTTTCATGGCGGCTTCCACGGGGTCGTGGGGGCCGTATTGCGCGGCGAGGTTTTGTTTTTCGAGGCGTTCGGCAGACCAGTAGAGGGTGTCTTTGTAGTGAATGACGTGGGTGAGTTCATCGGGATCGGCGCCGATGATTTCGACCATGAGGGTCGGGCCGGACGGAATCTGGAGCAGGCCGATGGTTTGAATGGTCGCGGCGGCGGACTCGGTTTGGGGAAGTTCGCGGATTTCATCGAGGATTTTGTCATAATCGCTGATGCCCTGCACACCGGCGTAGAGTTGCACGTCGCCGATGAGTTTGGTGCCGGAGTTCAGCAGCAGATCGTGGAAGCCGCCCATGATCGACAGGACGACGATGAGCATGGCGGTGCAAAGCGTGACGGCCAACAGCGCGAACAGCGGAATCAGCTTGCGGCGAAGATAGCGGAATGTGAGCAGAAGTTTATACATGCGGTTAATGGGCCACGAAGGCGCTAAGGCGCGAAGGGAAACATTTATAAGAGAATGCGTTTGACGCCTTGACGCAGAACGGGGACGTTAAAGTTAATCAGGAGGGCGATTTTCACATCGGTGGCGCGAAGGTATGAGATGGTCTGTGCTTTGAACAACGGTGTCATGGTCTCGACGGCCTTTAATTCAACAACCACCCGATCTTCAACAAGAATATCCAGTCGTCCCGCACCGACAACGCGATCACAATATCGTACTTCAAATGGCTTTTGACGTTGATACGACAAACTTCGGTGTTCCAGTTCAATGCACAGGGCTTCTTCGTAAACTTTTTCGAGATAGCCCGGCCCCAGAACCCGATGCACCTCAATGGCAGCCCCGATGATCCGGGTGACCAGTTGCTCAGTGGCGTCATCCAGCGGGGAACCCTCGGCATGTCGAAATGCAATGGACTGCGGATCAAACCCCATAAAATTTCCTGTCTTCCTTCGCGCCTTAGCGTCTTCGTGGCCCATCTCTGTCTTCACGCCTGCGGCCTCATCAGCGGGAACAAGATCACATCGCGGATGCTCTCGGCTCCGGTGAGCATCATCACGAGTCGGTCAATGCCCAGGCCCATGCCGCCCGCCGGGGGCATGCCGACTTTCAAAGCGTTGAGGAAATCCTCATCGACCTGCTGTTGCTCTTCGCGCTCGCCCACTTGATGGCGGAAGTGGCGTTCCTGAATGTCCGGGTCGTTCAGTTCCGAGTAGCCGGGGCTGATCTCCTGCCCGTTGATCGCCAGTTCGTACACATCGGCGAAAAACGGATCGTCCCTGTTTTCACGTGCCAGCGGAATCACGACGCTGGGCACATGCGTGACGAACGTCGGATCAATGAGCGTGGGTTCGATGAGTTTTTCATAGACTTCGACGAGTTGCTCGGCGGGCTCCTTGCCCGTAAGCATCTGTTGAACCTCTGCGCGGAAGTTTGGCACGGTCTTTCTTGCCAAAAATTCGGAAAGTTGTGTCAGGTATGCCACACTAAGAGCCGTTTGGAAGTTTGACTCGGGATCATTGTCCGTGTTGATGAAATGTTCGGCTCGGTCATCTTGCCACTCGCTAATCCGCTGTTGGATGTCGCGTTCAGCATATTCGCAAGCACTCAAATACTCATCGACCGTATTTGCTGTTTCTATTGGTTTTGCGAGTTCAGAATTCACCTTCGCGACAAATCCCGCCGTTTTTTGTCGATATTTCTTGAACATCGCTTGGGCAATCAACTGTTGTTCAGCATCGGTAGCGGTGGCCTTTTGGAATGGCCAACCTGTCTCATTTTCAACCAGTTGAACCATCGACACGCGCCGCCAACGCTTCCCCTTGGGTTCAGAAGTATTACCTTCGAGGTTGATCGTTTTGGTTACTACGCCGTCGGCGTTTTTGTGTTCGATTTGCAACGTGCCGAACACTTTCTGCGCGATGGTGCAGGTCATGTCTTCGACCAGGTCGGCCATCGTTTCCCAGTTGCCGAACGCTTCATATGCTTCGAGCATGGTGAATTCGGGATTGTGGCGGGGGCTGATGCCTTCGTTGCGGAAGTTGCGGTTGATCTCAAAGACTTTGCTGAACCCGCCGACGAGGAGGCGCTTCAAATAAAGTTCCGGCGCGATGCGGAGGAACAGGCGCATGTCCAGCGCGTTGTGGTGTGTGACGAACGGGCGAGCCGCGGCCCCGCCGTGGATGGGTTGCAACATCGGCGTTTCAACCTCGGCGAATCCTCGCCCCCGGAAGTAGTTGCGGATTTCGTCAATGATGCGGATGCGCAGTTGCATCATCCGCATGACATCGGGGTTGGCATAGAGATCGACGTAGCGCTTGCGATAGCGGAGTTCGGCGTCTTGCAGGCCGGACCATTTTCCGGGGGCGGGGGCGAGGGATTTGCAGGCGAGGGTGAAGGCGGGGGCAATTAATTGCCCCCGCCGGCCCCCGGAAGGGGTTTCCACCCAAATCGTGACTTCGCCGGTTTTGGTGGAACCCAGCGGGCCGCTGGCGGTCACGATGTCGCCGAGGTCGATGAGCTTGGCGTGTTGGAAGGACGCATCATCGACGGACTTTTTGCTCACGGCGATTTGCAGGTCGCCGCTGGCGTCGCGCAACGTCATGAAAATCAGCTTGCCGATGTCACGATGCAACATCACGCGACCGGCGACCGACACGCGCGGGCGGTCATCGACATTTGCATCGGCTTTATGGGCGGCGTCGGCATTCGCATCGTATTTCGCTTTGGCGTCGGCGAGGGTTATCAGGCCGGCGGTGCGCCGGCCGTAGCCATCGTCGGCCAGTTCGGCGCGGATGCGGGTCAGTTTCGCCCGACGATCGTGTTCCTGATCGCTGACGGAGGGTGTTCCGGGGTTTCCGGGGGTTCCGGGGTTTCCGGGGGTTTCGGGGTTTCCGGGGGTTTCGGGGTGTTGATCTTCACTCATGGTCCGCACATCCTACCGAACCTTGGCGTTCGGGTGAAACTCGCGGGGCGATTTGGCCGATGTAATTCAGACACACTCGCACGAACTGTCAGAGGATTCAACTATGTCACCACGTCTCAAACGCATCGGCGTCCTCACCGGCGGCGGCGATTGTCCCGGCCTCAACGCCGTCATCCGCGCCGTCACCAAGACCGCCATCTTCCAACACAACCTCGAAGTCTATGGCATCGAGGACGGCTTCCTCGGACTGGTGCAAAACCGCATCCGCCCCCTGACCAGCGGCGATGTCTCCAACATCCTCACGCAGGGCGGAACCATCCTCGGCTCGAGCAACAAGTGCAACCCCTCCAAGTACGCCGTCAAAAAAGGCGACAAGATCGAATACATCGACGTCACCGACCGATGCCTCGAACACATCGAACACCACCATCTCCAAGCCCTCATCGTCATCGGCGGCGACGGCACGATGAGCGGAGCGGCCAACTTCGTCCAACACGGCATCAACTGCGTCGGCGTGCCCAAAACCATCGACAACGATCTGGTCGGCACCGATGTGACGTTCGGCTTCGCCACCGCCGTGTCCATCGCCACCGAAGCGCTCGACCGCATTCACACCACCGCCGCGTCGCATCATCGCGCGATGGTCGTCGAAGTCATGGGCCGAAACGCGGGGTGGATCGCGCTCCAGGCCGGCATCGCGTCGGGATCGGACATTCTGCTCATCCCCGAAATCGAATTCGATCTCGACTCCATCAGCGAGAAAGTGCAAAACCGCTCGCGCCACGGCAAGCGCTTCACCATCATCGTCGTCTCCGAAGGCGCGAAACCCAAGGGCGGCAAACAGATCGTCGATCGCGTCGATCCCACCAGCCCCGATCCGATTCGACTGGGCGGCGTGGGCAAGTTCGTCGCCGATGCCATCGAAAAAAACACCGGCATCGAAACCCGCTGCACCGTGCTCGGTCACGTCCAGCGCGGCGGAACGCCCGTGGCGCAGGATCGCGTCCTGGCGACCCAGTTCGGACATGCCGCGATGCAGGTGCTGATGGAAGGCAAGCAGGGCCGGCTGGTCGTGATGCAGGACAACCACGTCAGCGACATCGAACTGCTGCGAGCGGCCAACAAGCAGCGCATGATCGAGCCGAACGACCCGCTGGTGATCTCCGCGCGGGCGGTGGGCACGTGTTTCGGGGATTGACGAACAGGTATTTGGGTCTGCCCAAGGTATTGGGTGCATGACACCCTACGCGGCTTGTCGGAGTGGTGAGCCGCACAACCAGTAGTGGTTCCAGCGGTCGTCGTTGCTGAGCCACAGCGAGCGCAGGGCGAGGATCGGTTCGACGCCGGCGG
>JBAYVY010000037.1:0-16867 GCA_041674345.1 Phycisphaeraceae bacterium
AGGCCCTGATCGGTCTCGTAAGGCGCTTCGGGTGCCAGCAGCGGGTGACGCGACATGCCCACGATCTTGCGCGGATCGTTCAAATCCAGCAGCATGATGCCGGCGGTGTATCGCTTGATCCACCTGTCTTCCCAGCCGTTTTTGCCGCGGGATGGATCAATGTCCACGGCGTGGAAGGTCGTCAGCCAACCCTTGCCGGTCCTGACCGGCGGAGCGCCTGGACCAACCTTGTCATTGGCGAACGGCACATGTTCGACGGCGAACAGCAGGTGGCTGTCGCCCCAATAACGAAGGTCCGGCGAGAAAGACATCCACGTATCGAAGCGATCCTTCCCGCCACGACCGTAAACGGGGAACGGACGCTCCATGCGGACATAACGTCCGCCGATCTTCTCGGGAAAGAGCACCATGTTCCGATTGTCCGGCGTGGTGAAATGTTTGATGTCGAACTTCTGGAAATCCTCCGTGACCGCGATGCCGGCCCGCAAACCGTGGCGGGTGTCGGTGGCGAAGCACATATGCACCTTGCCATCGATCACGGTCAATCGCGGATCGTAAGCACGCAGGATTTCATCGGTGCGAAGCTCGAAACAGGGCTTGGGCTCGACTTTCCAACGGATGCCGTCGTCGCTGAATGCCAAGCCGAGATTGAGATGGACTTTACCGAACTCTATCGGGACTTGGCCGGGGTTCGGATAGTCATGCACGTCGTTGCGAAAAACCATGACATACTTGCCCTGATATTTGCAAACGCCCGCGTTGTAGGTCAGTGTCGCCTTGAACGGCACATCCCCGGCCGAGAGAATCGGATTGCTCGGGCAACGCTGGATGCGGGGAGACGACTTCAATACGCCGAGGGTGGCTGACGATGTCATGTTCGGAAATCCTTGTCCAATTTCGCGGTGAAAATATCGCGGCAATCGTACTCTTTCCCTCCGGCGGCGACAAGCACGGAAGGGAAACGATCTCATTCAGATTTTCGGTTCGTACCGCTCGATGTAGAACATCGAATCCGCCGGGCGCGGGCCGATCATATGCCAGCTCAACGCGAAGCGCGGGCCGAGGTTCACATATGCGTTGAAAATATACCGGCCCCACTGGTATTGCTGTTCGATGTTTTTCTCAACGCGGGCCGTGTCCACCGATCGGACCAGTTCCTGCGTGGCGTAGTTCCAGTTCGGGTCCAGCCGAATCATCAGGTGCGCCTCGGCCCATTCGATGGGGTAGCCATGCACCAGCCCCTCGCCGGTGTTCGGCGTGTGGAACCAGTAACACAGAAACCGATCCTTGTCCCCCACGCTCGTGGTGTTCGACCCGCCGACCAGCATCCGGGCATGCGAGACATTCAGCGGCTTGACGCCCAGTCGCTTGCGCGCGATCCATATCCGCCGCTGCTCCACGTCGTACAACCCGACATGCGCGTAATCCACCCGCAGCTTGTCGGTCGCATGTTTGCTGTGAATGGTCGTGGCGGTGGTCAACGCGATCATCTCGAAAAGCGGAATTATACCGACAATCGCTCTTTCCCCTCTCCCTCCCAGGGAGAAGGTGAGGAGGAGGGTACATCATTGGAATGGCCGCGGTGCTTGAGCCGTCCGCGTTCGGGCATTCACTCGCCTTGCCCGTGCCTCGCCCGGTGGCAAACCCCGCGATCTTCGCTACCATGATGCCGATTCCTTGATGGAGCTTGACCGATGAACGCCACACTGACCGCCGATCCCGCCATCGCGCAGATGCGCCTCGTTTCGCAAGCCGCCGACCATCTGGAAATGAGCATTCCCGCGACAAACTATCGACTGCGATTCGCCGTCACATCGCCGATCCCAGGCGAAATCGGCAGGCGCGTCGCGGGCGTCATCCGCTGCGATGTCTGGAAAGTCGATGTCGTCAGCGTCGGCGGCGATTACATCGAACCGGTCATCGGCAAACCCCGCCGCGTTCAGGGACATGTCATCGGACACACCTCCGATGCCATCATCGTCCGCGTCTGCGGCACGCCGTTCCTCGGCATCCTTCCCGCCGGTTACAAACTCAAACCCGCCGACTTCCCCACCGGCTCCCGCGTCGGCATGGACATCGCCGGCGAACCCGCCTTCACCCCGCGATAACACCCCCCGCCCCTCGAAAATACCCCGGCGTGCTGGCTGCCGGGGGTCAGCCCGCATGGTGTCCGCGACGCAAAGCGTGGCGGATGATTGATTCACCCCAAAGGGGTGCCGGAATGTAGCCACGGGTGAAGTCTTGAGCGAGCGCAGCGAGTCGAAGACGCAACCCGTGGAACGGGCGGTGCCAATCCGTCCCGCCCCGGCAGGGGCGGCGGAATCTTTCAAACAAATCCTGTGTTTCCTTCGCCCCTTCGGGGCGAGAACAAATAGGGCATCTCAAATCCACGAGTTCCCCTTCCCCTTCCGGGGGCGCTTCACTCGTGGCTACAACCCCGCGCCCCGCCGGGGCGAAAATCCCCGCCACTCATGCGACCAGCGGAACCTCCCGCTCCTCGACCCGCCAGGTGCGCGGCTTCGCACGGGGCATCGGCAAGCTGGCGAAGACCGACCGGATCGCCGCGCAGGTGCCGGCTCGCCTCGCTATGACCGCTCGAACCCCGACCCCTTCGGGTCCGCCACCGCCGCCACCGCCACGAACACCCGTTCCGCCCCCGCGTTCTTCAGCAATCGCACACATTGCCTCAAGGTGCTGCCCGTCGTTTTCACATCATCCACCAGCCACACGGTCCATCCCGTCAGGTCCACCGGCTTCATCGCGAACGCATCCTTCACATTCGCCGCCCGCTTGTGTTGCGACTTCAATTTGGACTGGCTGGTCGTCCATCTTCGCCGCTCCAATAATCTTGAAACCGGCACGCCCCCCGCTTCTCCCATCGCCTTCGCCATCAGCCACGCCTGATCGTAACCCCGGCTCCACCGACGCCGCCAATGCAGCGGCACGCCCGTCACCACCGTTCGCCCACCTCGCAAACGCCCGCCCGACGCCATCGCCAATTGTCGCCCGAACCAAGGCCCCCACGTCCACATCCGCCTGAACTTCATCCGCCGAATCCACTCATCCATCGGCGACTCATATGCGTCCAATCTCACCACCCCGTCCCACGCCACGCTTTGACCCCGGCAATGCGGACACCCGCTTTCCGTCGCCGCGCCTTCGCCCGCCGACGCCCCGCATCGTCCGCAATACGCATCCGCTTCATCCGCACGCCACATCGCCTGTTTCGCCGCGATATCGCCCGACGTTTCACAATCCTCCAGCAACGCCTCGGCCATCGCCGCCCACCACGTTCGCACGACCTGCTTCGCGCTGATCGACATGCCCAACATTCTACTGTGACTCAATGACGAACGAATGACAATTTATTTCTTCCTCTTGTTTTCCTCCGCGTCCTCCACGGTGCCCCGCCATCGCCCTCCGCCCGATATCGCCGCCACAACCGCTTGGCCTGCCGGTAACTGAGGTCCAGTCGTCGTGATGCCTCGATCAGCGTCACTTGCTTGTCCCTGACTCGGCTGAACATCGCCAGCCGGTCCCGTTCCTTGAGATTCACCTGAAGTGTCTCCATATGGGGACACTTCTACCTGAGTCCGATGGGGACATTTCTATCTGAGTTCCAATCACGATGGAGATTTGCAATTCTTCACGGCATCGTCGATAACATCGGCCCCGAAACATCCCCAATGGAGCTGACAGCCATGCAAACAACTTTGATTATTTTGAAGCCCGATGCGGTGCAGCGCGGACTCTGCGGCGAAGTGCTTTCCCGTTTTGAGCGGAAGGGGCTGAAAATCGTCGGCGGGAAGTTTATGCAGGTGCCCGAAACGCTGGCGAAGAAACATTACGCGGAACACGACGGCAAGCCGTTTTTCGGGGATTTGCTGTCGTTCATCACGACCGGGCCGGTGCTGGTGCTGGCGGTGCGCGGGCCGAGCGCGGTGGATGTCTGCCGCAAGCTGATCGGCAAGACCAACGGCTGCGAGGCCGAGCCGGGCACGATTCGCGGCGACTATGGCGTGAGCAAAGCGACGAACCTGGTACACGGGTCGGACTCGGCGGCGAGCGCGGAGCGCGAAGTGGCGATGTGGTTCACGGCGGATGAGATTCACGACTGGGATCGGACGGGGCAGAAGTGGATCGCCGAGTAGAGAGGTGTTGTGCGAGGAAGTCGTAGGCGCGGGAGCCGTGGATTTCGTGGCGGCCCTCGAAGTAGTCGGTTTGGAGCAGATCGGGGGAGCCGAACGCCCGCCAGGCCTTGCGGGCGCGGGTGACGGTGCGTTTCACGGCGTCGATGGGAAAGATGTCATCGCGTGTGGCGTTTTCGATGAGGCAGGGGCGCGGGGCGATGAGGCCGGCGAGGTCGCCGAGTTCGCCGAACTGAAGCAGACCGGGCACGAAGTTACAGGTGCAGTGATTGGCGGCGAGGATGCTGCGGGACCAGTCGCAGAAGTAGCCGCTGATGACGGCGGCTTTGATGCGGGTGTCGAGCGCGGCGGAGAAGAAGGTGTGCATGCCGCCGCCGCTGATGCCCATGACACCGATGTGTTCGGAATCGGCTTCCCTGAGGGTTTGGACGTAATCGAGCACGCGCATGGCGTCGAAGGCGCGGAAGCCGACGGCGTGATGGGGCTGTTGAGCGTGGGCATGGGGCTGAAGAGGGGATCAGGGCGTTGGGTTTGGGGCATGGAAGTTCCTTGGGGGCGGGGAACCGGGGAACCCGCGATACCATCGCGGGCTTTACAACTTACTTCCGGGGGGGCGATTCATCGCCCCCGCCGGGGGTGACGGACATTTGGCTGAACATTTGGAGGCCGCGGGGGTGTGAACTGACGCCTCGGATTTTCGCCGGGTTGTAGATGCAGATGGTTTTGTAGAAGTAGATGGGGATGATGGGCTGCTGATCGAGGAGGCGTTGTTCGGCGTCGCGGAGGGTGGCCAGGCGCGCGGCGGGGTCAATGGTGACGGCGGCCTGCTGGAGCAGGGCGTCGTAGGAAGGATCGGAGAAAAAGGCCCTGTTGTCGGACGCGCCGGTGGCGAAGAGATCGAGGAAGGTGGTGGGATCGGGGTAATCGCCGAACCAGCTTCTGCGGACGATCATGTAGTCGCCGTTTTGGACACGTTCTTCGGCGACTTTGGATTCCACACCGCTGGGAACGACGTGCAGTCCGAGTTGTTCGATCCACATGCGAGCGACGGCTTGGGCGACCAGTCCGTGCCCGCCGCCGGTGTTGAACAGCAGTTCGACCTGCGGAAAATTTTTGCCCGCGGGATAACCGGCTTCGGCGAGCAAGCGTCGGGCGGCATCGGGATCGTAGGCGGGGCCTTGCGCCGGGGTGTAGCCGGGAATGGTGCCATCGGGAGGGATCAGCGAACGGGCGACGGCCTGGCGCAGACGGGTGACGTGATCGACGACGGCCTGTTTGTCGAGGCACATCGCCAGGGCGAGGCGGACGCGCGGATCGGCGAAGGGATTGGGCTTGCCGCCGACGAGCGTGGGGCTGCAATTGAACTGGTAGTAATAGGTGCCGAACGCATCGGCGGCGCGGACATCGTTTCGCCGACCGGCGGCAACCTGTTCGAGCAGCTCGGGGGCGAATGCCAGCGGCGTGGCGTCGAGCAGAAGATCGACGGCCCCGGTTTCGTAGGCGAGGAACGCGGTGTTGACATGGTCGATGCTGACCAGTCGCAGCGAGCGAAGCCCAACGGCGGCGGCATTCCAATAGTTTTCATTGCGCGCCATGAGTATGTCCTGCTTGAAACGCCATTGCACGAGGCGAAAGGGACCGTTGCCGATCATGCGGCCGGCCTTGGTCCAGTCGGGCGAACGCTCGGCGGCGCCGCCGACCGGATTGATGGCGATGAAGCGGTTGAGTGTCGGTCGGTGGAGCGGAAAGAGCGGCGGGAAGGCGACCAGATGCTCGAAATAGGCGACGGGATGATCGAGCGCGACCACCAGCGTGTAAGGATCGGGGGCGGCGACGGCGACGAGCTTGTCGAACCGCGTCACGGAATCTTCGAGGCGGCGATTCGCGGCGGTCAGACCGGCTGCGTGATCGTGTTTCAGTTCGGCCTGCACGGATTTCAACGAATCGGCGGCCCATTGGAAGAACGCCGCGGACCCGCGGAATCGCATGAAGAAATCGGTGTACGGAGCGGCGTTTTCGGGCATCAGGCCCCATCGCCAGGCGTAGCGGAAATCGTCGGCGGTGAGCGGGTCGCCGTTGGACCAGCGGGCGTTGTGGCGCAGATGAAACGTGTAGGTCAGATGATCGTCGCTGACGGACCACGACTCGGCCACCCCCGGCAGCAGTCGCATCGTTTGCGCATCATAGGTGAGCAGCCCCTCGAACAGCGCGTAAGCCACGCGGATGTCGTGGCTCCAGCTCATGCGCTGGGGGTCAAGCGAATGAACGGCGGTGGGATTGACGGTGGTCAGTTCAACCGGCTGGTCGGGGGCGCGCCAGAAGAATGCCGCGGTCAGCAGGGCGATCAGCAGCAGAAGCGGAAGGGCGATGCGCATGGACGTAGCTTACCACGGGATC
Organism: Phycisphaeraceae bacterium; assembly: GCA_041674345.1. Lineage (GTDB taxonomy): Bacteria > Planctomycetota > Phycisphaerae > Phycisphaerales > Zrk34 > JBAYVY01. The sequence goes on from JBAYVY010000037.1 coordinate 6,546, forward strand.
ACGGCCTGCCGCCTAAGAAGGCGTCATCCCGTGCCTGGAAGACGATCATTCACAGCGCGGTGCCGCGTGGCTTCACGGTTTGAGTTGGTCGTCGGTCAGGGCGATCTTGCCGGACTTGAGCACATTGGCCCACTGAAGGACGTTGAGGCGGAACTGGACGTATTGATCGCTGGTGCCGTTGCGGAAGGCGTCGGTCAGTTCCGGGCCGGGCTGGGCGGCGGGGTCGAAAACCTTCACCGCCCAGTTGAGCGCGGGATGGGCGACTTCGACGATTTCCTGCGTGACCGCCAGTTGCGCGTCGGCAAGCTGCCGTTTTTCAACGGCGCGGCTGATGATCTGGAGATACTTGTCGCAAACCACCGCCAGATTCTTGATGAGGACCGGATCGGCCTTGCCTTCGATCTGCGCTTCGAGCATGACACGGTAGATGCGGCGAAGGCCGGTGCGCTCCGCCTGCAAGCCGACGCCCAAACCGTTCTGCGCGAAGTAAGACGCGCGGCTGTTCATCGCATCGACCAACGCCTTGCGGCTTTCCGGCGTGTTCAACGACGCCATCGCGTCGTACATCTGTTCCAGCACGTCGGCGGACGGCTCGGTCGCCAGTTTTTCGCCGATGGCCTTTTGAATGCGGCTTCGCTGGTCGGCGGTCATCACCGCCGCGCCGTTGGCGACACCCAGCGATTCGGCGATGGCCTTGGCGGCCCAGTAGCGCACCGCGGCGTTCTCATCGCGCAAACCCATGCTCATCTGTTCCACCCCCGCGCCGCCCGACAGGTGGCCGATGACGATGAGCGTGTTCAGGCGGACCATGAAGTTCTTGCTGGTCACGCCCTCGCTGATTTTCGGAACCACCAAGGCGGAGTATTGCGTTTTGAACGGATCGCTGATGCCGGCCTGCGTGAGCGGATCAATGAGTTTGCGGCGTGCCTCGGCGATCTGCGCCACCTCCTGCGCGCCGATCAATTGCCTGCCCCAGTGGTCGAGGTACGCTTCGACCGATTGACGCTGCTCGCCGCTGAACGGGCCGGTCACTCGCATCAGGTCGCCGGACAGAATCTCCTGCGCCGACGCTGATCCAATCGCGGCCATCGCCGTCATCCACACCGCACAGCAAGTCACATATCGCATGAAAGGCCTCCGATGCGGACAAGAGCCGCGGGTTCGCCAATGTATCGGGCCGAACGTATCTGCCCGTCAACAGCGTGTCAACTGCCAAGCACAAGCCGAAAGTCGGAAGTGGGAAGGCGGAAGTTGATTGCCACGGTCTTTACTTCCCACTTCCGACTTCCCACTTCATCCGATCTCCATATTATCAATCAATCGCACCTGATCGCACCAGGCGGCGATCAGACACACCACGCCTTTTTCAAAATCCATCGCCCCCGCCCCCGGTTCCAAATCGCGCCGCCGAACCGCCGCATAATCCACCCGCAACCGATGCTCCGCCAGCACCCGCGTCATCGCCGCCTCGATCACCGCCGCGTCGCGCCCCCCCGCTTCGATCAATCGCTTCGCCTCATGCAGCGACCGGCTCAATCCCAGCGCCCGCTTCCGCTGCCCCTCATCCAAATACACATTGCGGCTGCTCATCGCCAGTCCGTCGCTCTCACGCATCGTCTCGCAACCGACAATCTCAATCGGCCAGCACATCGACCGCGTCATCGCCTTCACCACGCACAGTTGCTGGTAATCCTTTTTGCCGAAACATGCGATATTCGGTTCGATGATGTTGAACAGCTTGCCGACCACCCGGCAAACCCCGCCGAAGAATTGAGGCCGGCTCTCGCCTTCCAATATCGCCGATATCGCCGGTACGTCCAGCATCGCCTCCGCCTGACCAGTCGCCCCCGGATACATCTCCTCCACGCCGGGGTTGAACACCACCGACACGCCCGCCTGTTCGCACATCCGCAAATCCCGCTCGATCGGACGCGGGTACTTCGCCAAGTCCTCATGCGGTGCGAACTGCGTCGGGTTCACGAAGATCGACACCACCACATCATCGGCCCGTTCCTTCGCCCGCCGCACCAGTGAAATGTGCCCCTCATGCAACGCCCCCATCGTCGGCACAAAGCCCACACGCGCCCCCCGCCCACGCATCGCCGCTCGAATCTTCCGATACGCCTCAATCGTCGTCACCACTTGCATCGCACACATCCCCAAATCGAAAATCCGCAATCCGCAATCCGCAATTTTACAATTCCCCAAACTTCATCGGCTCCCCCGTCGCCGTCCGGTACACCTCGATCACGCGGTTCACAAATGCCGCGATCCCGTGTTCCTTCCGCACGTATTCCCTCGCCCGCCCGCCCAACAACCGTAATTCCTCCGCCTGTCCCGGCAACTCAATCAGCGTCCGCGCCCACTGCTCCGCCGTCGGCGAATCCAGCAATCGCGCCGTCGTGCCGTCGATCAGATCATCCATCGTCGTGTCCGCCGCCGCGATCACAGGCCGGCCCGCGCTCATCGTCGCCAGCATCAGCGTCCGCATCACCCCCCCCGCCTGCGGCATCAGCACCACGTCCGACCTGACCAACATCCGCTGCGATCCCGCGTCCGCCCCCACCAAGCATACCTGCCCCAAAATCCCCATCTCCTGCGCCTTCTTCCACCACCGATGCCCCGCGTCCTGCGATGAATACAAAAACAACTGCATCTGCGTCAGCTTGGTTCTCGCCCTCGCCACGCCCTCGAAGAAAGCCGCCATCGCCGCGTCAACCTTCCCATCCCCGATCACCAGCAGACACAACGCCCCGTCCGCTGAACTCATCGGCTCGCCCGCCTCCACCCCCACGCGCATCACGCCCGGCCGAATCAACTCCACCCGCACGCGCCCCCCGTGCGCCTCCCGCCCCAATCGTTCCGCGATCGCCCCCGTCGTCCCCATCAACGTCACGCTCGCAACATGCCCGCCACGCTCCCCGTCGCCTCCCACACCCTCATGCCCGCTTGCATCCATGCCTTTCTTCAACGCCTTCGCAAGCGCCTCCGCCCCCCCCATCGACCAGCAGCCGCACACCACCGGCAAACCCATATCACCCCCCAGCCGCAACGCGACCTTTATCAGCTATTCATCCATCGCATGAATCACGTCCACGTCCATCTCCGCCAGTTTCTTCCGCAACCCCCACACCCGCCAGTCCCGCAATATCCTCCACCGGCTCGAATGATACGTCACCGTTTCGCCCCCGCCCGGCATCGCCTGCCCATCCCCCCGCTCCCCCACCGGCCACACCATCACCACCCCCACCGATTCATCCGCCAAGCCCACCACCAAATGACGCAGCATCGCCGCCTCATGCTCCGCCCACAACGCATCAACCAGCAAAGCCACCTTCATACCCCCACAGTGTACCGCACCAGCCCCCTCTTCGCGCCCAATCCCGCCCCCTCCCCAACCGCCATTCCCGCTTGCCTCAACGCCTTCATTCAATGTCCGACGTCCAATGTGCAATGTGCATTTTCCCACACACATTGAATATCGCACATTGCATCGTCCCCGCCGGCGTGCGACAATCGCCCCGGTTGCCCACCACCCGACGGAGATGCGTCATGTCACTGCGTTTTCGTATCATCGCAGTGCTTCTGGCCGCGACCGCCTTGCTCACCGCTTGTGCGAGCGAACCCCATTCGTCCATTGTTGCTCCAACTGCGAAAAGTCTTTCGGAACACCCGCCGATCGGCGAACTGGGACTGCCCCTGGGCACGATGGCGGAAATTCGCGCCACGGTCGTCGGAGAAGGCGGTGCGAGTAAGACTGGTCGTTCCTACCGCCTGCAAGTCACAGAAGTCAACGGTCAGCCGTTGCCGCAACCCGTCTCGCTTGAGTTTTGTAAAGAAAGTTTTATTCCGGTGGATATTGCCTCGGAGCCGTTTGCGTTGTACGAGATGAAGCACGGGAAGGAAACCGGATCGCTGAATGAGTCGCAGATTGCGGAACTGGAAAAGGAATACGTCGGCCGGCGCATGCACCTGCTCGTGTACGAAACCGGCGGCTACTCCGGCGTGGCCCGCAACATGCCGGAAGACCTTGCCATCTGGCAGGACCATGCGTTCGCGTTTTCAACGCAATTGGTCATTCTCGGTCGCAAGCCGTGACTGCCGCGCCCCCGTTCCTCCCATAATAAAACCCACGGTCCTCTCGACCGTGGGCATGTTCATCCGTTGTCATGTCGTCCGATCCGCTTACCGCGCGCCGCGCGTCAGCTTGATCCGACGGGCCGCCTTCAACGCACGCTTCCTGCCCCCGTGGGCCGGCTTGACCCCGTGGTTCGCCTTGCGATTGCGCCAGTGAAGTTTCGCCTTACGTGTCCGCCTCATGAATGCCATGGTCAAACTCCTGTGTTATTCAGTTCATCCAAAGACCAATCAGTGTATCAACCCGCCGCGAAACGTCAAAATCACCCCATCCATTGAAGGTTTGGGTTCAACATCGGCGGCGGCGTTGCCGATGCGGGGGATTTCAGGCATTCTTCCCCGGTCCCACCGCCCAGTTCATCTTTTTCGCCAGGCGGGTCCAGTAGCCCATCGCCGGGTTTTTCACGATGCGGATGCGCTTGGGGTATCCCGCGAACCGGATGCGATCTCCCGCGGCCAGCGGTTGCGTCAACTGCCCGTCGATCACCAGCGTCGTGCCCGCGTTGGCCTGACGCAAGGTGACGACCACCGCGTCGTCTCCGTGTACGACGATCGAGCGGAATGCCAGCGATTGCGGGCAGATCGGCGTGACGATCATCGCCTCGACATCCGGCGCGAGGATCGGCCCGCCCGCCGAGGCGTTGTGCGCCGTGGAACCGCTGGGCGTCGCCACGATCACGCCGTCCCCGCCGAACCCCGTGCCCGCGCCGAGATGGCGATGCGGGTTGATCTTCAGTTCCAGTTCGATCATGCGGAAGGGCCGGCCCGCGGTGATGACGCAATCGTTCATCGCCAGCGAGCGGAACGCCGGCTTGTCGTCGCCGTTCGTGTAAAGCCGCGTCTCGATCAGCAGCCGCCGGCTGACCGGCGCATCGGCCGATGTGACCGCGTCCCAGTGCGTCCGCAAATCCTCCAGTGAAAACTCAGCCAGAAAACCGAGCTTGCCGAAGTTAACCCCGATCAGCGGCATCTCCAAATCCGCCACCCGCCTCGCCTGACTCAGCAACGTCCCGTCACCGCCCAGCACGATGACCGCCCCCGCCCCCGGAAGGGGTTGCCCCTTGGGCCAAATGATCGGCTCATGCGACACGGCATCCGGCTCGCCGACGATTTCGGCGCGCTGCTCCAGCCACGGTCGAAACGTCTTCATCGCCTCGACCACCTCCGGCTTGTCACAATTGGCGATCAACAGCACACGTTGCATGGACGTATCTTATCAAATCTTCGATCTGCGATCTTCGATCTGCGATTTGAAGAACCCGGCTGCAGCATCTTGCAGATCGCAGATCGCAGATCGAACATCGCGGATCGCAGATTCCTCAAAACAATCCGCCATCCGGCAGATTCATCGTAAATGGCACATCCTTTTCAACCGTTCGCTTGTTCATGCGTCATCCGGTTATACTACGAGCGACCAAAGGGTAACCAGCCCTGATATACCCTTCATCTTTTTCCCTTCATGCTTTTCCCATTGCAGATGCTTGTGCTTCTCGGCACCCAATTCGTCGATGTCTCGTTTGGCTTGCTCACTCAACCAGATTTCCGCATTTTGGGTGGCTTTGGCCACGCGGGCAGTGACAATCACTGTGCGACCAGACACTTCGTTTTCCTTTATGGTCACCGGTCCGATGTGAATGCCAGCTCGGATGCGCACCCGTGGATGCCCGGAATTCCCATGCAATGCCATCGCGAAGTCCAATGCCAAATCTGCGGTTCTAAATACCGCTAGAAAACCATCACCGAGGGTTGTGCTCTCGCGGCCATGGAACTCTCCAATTAGCTTTCGCCCCCGAGCATAGTGCGTCTCCTGCACTTTGATCATTGCCTCATCCTTGATTTCATCGAACAATGCTGTCGAGTCAACGATATCGGTGAACACAATTGCCAACGTAAGCCTCTCGTCACCGGCCCATTCCTGAAGGTTATTCTTGCTCGCCTCTCCACTGGTCGCGTTCGCCGATGGGCTTGGAGGGGAATGTCTGCGAAGTTGTTGCAAGAGTTGAGCGATAGCGTGATGATTGTCGGTGGTCGTAGAAATAATAAGTATGCCATTCAGTTCTTCCATGAAACCCGTTAAGCCAACTGGAAGCCAACTATCGCGAGCAACTGAATTTCTTATCAAGTCCATGACGGCGATAATGCGTTCCTCGCGAGGAACATCTTTTGCGCAATTATCAGCAAGAGCATTTATCGGAGGAAGCAGATCGCGGATGTCGTAGGTGCGGATTTCAGTCTTGGCGGAGAGGAATTCGTTGGTGGCGATGACGATTACGCCTTCGTCGATCGTGTAACCGAGCTTGACCAGTTCGCCGCCCGCTTCGTCGAGAATCAGCCGCAGGGAGCGTTCAGCCGCGACGTTGTTCAACTGCATCGTGATCGGGGTTTCCTTGGTGATGCCGGCGGCTTCCAGCGAACGCCACTGCACCACGAAGTTGGCACCGGTGACGTTGCGGAGGTATTCGATCACGTTGGCAAGTTGGTTGGCACGCAAGTCAACGGGGATGGGCTGCTGAAGTTTTTCGCGGGTGATGCGGCTGGCCTCGCTGTCTTCACGCAGCGACCTAGACGATTCCACGATATGTAAGTTGTCAGACATACTTCACCTGCTTTTTGCAAAGACAACATCGAATAGTCACTGTACCGCGTTTTCTTGCGATGCCGCAATTACCGATACACATCTTCCGGGGGTGCCGGCTTTTTTGTTTCGATCATTCCGCGTCCGGGCGACCTTCTTTTCAGATCGCAGATCGAACATCGCGGATCGAAGATTCGCTAAAACGCCCCGCCGCCCATCGCCGACGGCGGCAGTTTCGAGCGATTCTCGAATCGTGTCGTCGCCCCGTTGAATTGCAACTGCACGATGCCCGTCGGCCCGTTGCGCTGCTTGGCGATGATGATTTCGCTCAGCCCCGCCTTCTCCGGGTTTTCCAGCTTCCAGTTGTCGTCCTTGTGGTAATACTCCTCGCGGTGAAGCATCATCACCACGTCCGCGTCCTGTTCAATACTGCCCGATTCGCGCAGATCGCTCAGCAGCGGGCGATTGTCGGCCCGGCCTTCGGGATTTCGGTTCAACTGCGACAACGCCACCACCGGCACGCTCAACTCACGCGCCAACGCCTTCAAACTCCGGCTGATCTGGCTGACTTCCTGCTGCCTGTTTTCCGCGCCGGGACAACTCATCAACTGCATGTAATCGACGAACACCGCCTTGATGTCCTTCTGCGACGCCAGTCGCCGCGCTTTGGCGCGGAGTTCCAGCACGCTGAGTCCGGGGGTGTCGTCGATATACATCGGCGCGTCGTAGGATTCGCTGACCACTTCCTGCAACCGGCGAAACTCCTCGGCGTTCAGCATGTTCCGCCGCATGCGCTGCGCATCGACGCCCGACCGGCTGCTCATCAATCGCTCGGCCAACTGCTGCTTGCCCATTTCCAGCGAGAAGATGGCGATCGGCTGCTTGCTGTTGAACGCGATGTTCTCCGCGATGTTGAGCATGAAGGCGGTTTTTCCCATGGAGGGCCGCGCGGCAATGATAATCATCTCGCCTTTTTGCAGGCCGCTGAGGTAATCGTTCAGTTCGTAGAACCCGGTGTCCATGCCTGTGAGCGTCACGCCGTCTTCGTGACGCTTGTCGAGCAATGTGTACGCCTGTTGCACCAATTCGATCAGCTTCTCCGGCTCGTTGCTGGTGCGCGACTGGGCGATCTGAAAAACTTCCTGCTCCGCCTTGTCGATCAGCGTGTCGGAATCTTCCGACGATTCGTAGGCCTCTTTCAGAATGCGACCGGCGGCGCGGATCAGGGCGCGACGTTTCGCGGCGTTCAGCACCAGACCGGCGTAATACGGCGCGTTCTCGGCGATCGGTACGCTCTCGGCCAGTTGAATCACATAATCCGCCCCGCCGACTTGTTCCAGCAGACTCCGCGTGCGAAGTTCCTGAATGATCTGCACGCTGTCCAGCGAACGATTGCGGTCGTACAGGTCGATCAACACCTGATACAACGCCTGATGGGCCGGTTTGTCGAAGGCATCGGCGTTTGGAAGTTTTTGCAGCACCTCGCCGATGATGTGAATGTCGCCCGCGCCGGCGAGAATCATCGAACCCAGCAGCGACATCTCCGCTTCGGGCGCGCCCGGCGGCAGGCGGTCGAACAGTTTGCCCAGTTCGTCGGGTCGAAGTTCAAAGGGGGCTTGTCGCGTCCGTGCGGTGGTCATGGGGTGCATCGTCCCTGACAAAGTGAATATTGTCGAGTCGTTTGGTGAGATGGGATAAACTGTCGATTACGCCGGTGCAATTGTATGACGTTGGCCGGACTGATGCACGGATTTTGTGAAGTCGCTATCGTGAAGGGCAAAGGAGCATCGCCATGACCTTACGCCGGCTCTGTTTACTGACGCTGCTGATTTTCGTCGCTCCGTTGAAGGCCGATGACAAACCGGCCCAGACGCCCGCGGCGGCCGCGGCGGCGAATGCGACGGCGGAAGTTCCGGATCCACCCCCGCCCCCGGAAATTAAATCTCCCGGCGAATCCACATCCGCCACCCAGCCGGGGCAGAGCGCCCCCGGAAGTTCTGATTTGAACACCAAGCCGGGGCAGAGCGAGTCTTCTATTCCGGGGGCGAGCGCCGCCCCGGGTTCTGCCGAACCCCCGGAAGTTCCCGTCACGTCCGCGGTGTTGGAGCAGCGTATCAACGCATTGCTCAAAGACCCCGGGCCGATGATCGACCGTGTTGCCGTGCGAAATCAACTTGACCTGTTGACCGACAACGCCTCGCGACTGGCGCTGATGAGCGACGATCCCCGGAAGCGATTTGACGCGATGAGTGTGCAGTTGCAGTCGATCTACACGCGATTGATCGAATACCCCGATTCCTCCGACGTGGATCATCTGCTCGGTCGTCTGCGGGCCGCGGCGCGACGGATCAAAGCCATTGAACTTCCGGGGGCGGGGGCGGTGGGTGACTTCTGGCTGATGACCGCCGAGTTGTACGACATGAACCGGATGAAGCTGCCGCTGGAAGCGCGACGGCAGCAGGCGGCGGGCCTGATGAAGGATTTTCTCGCCAAGCACTCCGACTGGCCGGCGGCGATGGACGTGCGCGAGGCGATGGAGGCGATGAATAAGTAGGGGGGGGGGAGTGGGAATGACGAAATCCGAATGATGAATCAAATCCGAAACACGAAGCTCGAAACAGGGCTACTTTTGCCTCGAAGAATCGCTCCGAAAATGAGATTCAACTCTTTGGCTCGCGAAGTCGGCTTCTTCGTTTCGGATTTCAGATTTCGAGTTTGATTCGTCATTCGGGCTTCGTCATTCGTCATTTCTTCCCCATCCGCTCTTTCACGCGGTTCATTTTGATTTGCCCGCCGACGATGGTGGTCACGGCCCGTCCGGTGACTTGTCTTCCGTGATACGGGCAGTTGCGGCTCTTCGATTTGAACTGTTCGATGTCGATGGTCCACGATTCATTCGGGTCGATGATCGTCACATCCGCGTCCCCGCCCTCCACCAGGCGGCCCTTGGTGGGCAGGTCGAGCAGGTTGGCCGGTTCAATCGTCATCATGGCGATCAGACGGGGCCAGTCGATCGTGCCGGATGCGATGAGGGCTTCGATGTAGAGGGGCAGGGCGATTTCCAGGGCGATGATGCCGGATGGGGCGGCGGCGAATTCGAGTTCTTTTTCTTCGCGGGTGTGCGGGGCGTGATCGGTGCCGAGCATCGTGATGACCCCGTCCCGGATGCCCTTGAGCAACGCCTGTTGATCGCGTTTGGTTCGCAGCGGCGGATTGATTTTGTAAACCGGGTCGTAGCCGGTGCAGCAATCTTCGGTCAGCAGCAAATGGTGCGGCGTGGCCTCGGCGGTGACGGGCTGACCGGCTTTGCGGGCGGCGCGGACCAGTTCGACGCTTCCCTCGGCGGACATATGCTGCACGTGGTAGCGACAACCAATCGCGCGATTGAGCATGATGTCGCGCTGAATGATGAGTTCTTCAGCGACGGCGGGCCGGCCTGCCAGACCGAGGCGTGTGGCGAGCGGGCCGGCGTTCATCACGCCGCTCTCGGCGAGCGTCGGTTCTTCGCAGTGCTGACACAGCGCCTTGCCGGTCATTTTCACATACTGCAACGCGCGTTGCATCATGGAGGCGTTGGCGACCGCATCGCCGTCGTCGGTGAAGGCGACGG
>JBAYVY010000038.1:0-16786 GCA_041674345.1 Phycisphaeraceae bacterium
AGTTGGACGCCGCGTGCATCGGTGGCGGTCAGACGAATCGCATCGGGTCGAAGGGTGGGGTCGAAGGTGATCTGCATCTGCTTGGCGAGTTGCGATTCGAGCCGGCGAAGCGCATCGCGTTTGCGGTTGAGCAGCATCTGGCCGACTTCGGGCGTGACGGTGAGTTCGACCGCGGCAACGGTCGGCATCGACAACACCAGCGCCAGTTGGCGCACGACATCGAGTACGACGGACTCGGCGGTTTTCACCACGCCGGTGCCGTCGCACGTCGGGCAGGTTTTATTGATCGAGCGTTTGAGCGAGGGTCGCATGCGCTGGCGGGTGAGCGAGAGCAGGCCCAGTTCGTTGATGCGCAGGGGCTTGGTGCGGGCGCGGTCTTTTTTGAGGTTTTCCTTGAATTGCCGCTCTATTTCGCGGCGGTGCTTGTTCTGATACATGTCGATCAGATCGAGTACGACCACACCGCCCAGATCGCGCAGGCGAAGCTGGCGTGTGATTTCGTCCACGGCTTCGGTGTTGGTGTGAAAGGCGGTGGACTCGGCGTCGCCCTTGTCGCGCGACTTGCCGCTGTTGACGTCGATGGCGACCAGCGCTTCGGTGGTGTCGATCACCAGCGAACCGCCGCTGGGCAGCGGGACGGTGCGGCTGTTGATGGTTTCGATCTGCCGGGCGATGTCGAAGGCGTCGAGCAGGGGAACGGGACGGTCGTAATAGAGCACCTTGGCCCCGCCGCGCGGCAGGGCGATGCGGATGAAATCGCGGGCGCGCTGGGCGGCCTGTCGATCATCGACGACGATGCGTTCGATGTCGCTGGTCAGCACATCGCGGAGTGTGCGGATGACCAGATCGGATTCGCGGTAGAGTTCGGCGGGGCCTGAGCCGGTCTTCATACGCTGGTCGATGGTGCGCCACAGACGGACGAGGTAGGCCAGGTCGCGTTTGAGTTCGGCCTTGGTGCGTCCGATGCCGGCGGTGCGGACGATGAAGCCGAAGTCTTCGGGGGGCTTGAGTTCATCGAGGATTTTGCGCATTTCGCGGCGTTGTTCCTCGTCTTCGACCTTTCGGCTGACGCCGTGACGTTCCATGTCGGGCATCATCACGAGGAAGCGGCCGGGAATGGAGAGATAGCTGGTGAGGGTCGGGCCTTTGGTGCCGATGCCTTCCTTGAGAACCTGGACGAGGAGGGTTTGGCCGCGTTTGAGGCAGTTTTGGATGGGCGGACGATCGCGGCGGGGCGTGCGTTTGCCGACGCGTTCGGTGGCTTCGTCGTCAAAGCCGAAGTATCGGGGGTGGAGATCGGAGATATGGAGGAAGCCGTTGCGTTCGAGACCGAAATCGACGAACGCGGCCTGGATGGCGGGTTCGACATTGGTGATGCGGCCGCGGTAGATGTTGCCGACGTGGATATCGTCGCTGGCGCGTTCGGTGTAAAGTTCTTCGAGTTTTCCGTTTTCCACGATGGCGATTCGGCATTCTTCGCCGGCCACGTAATTAATCAACATGTCCTGTTTGGGCATAACGATCCTTCTGGAGTTCGCATCGCGCTGCGCGGCGACGGGTACGTGGCCGCAGTCAGACGATGGTGTGCGTCGGTCGCTGCTCTACCCCACCACTGGAGGAGCAGCGAAACGCACGATGTTCTTTTCCGGGGCACTATCTTAGAGTGTCCAAAAGAACCGGATATTCACCACTGAGGCCACGGAGTTCACGGAGAAGAACAAAATGGAGGCAATCTGTTTTCATTTTCTTCTCTGTGTTCTCGGTGATCTCCGTGGTGAGTTCTTTTCTTGACTCTTAATTGATGGAACGTCCATCGAAGGCCTCGGGGATGATTTTCCGTGTTTCTTCCCTCAGGTAGTTCAGTACCTGACGCTCGGAATCATAACTGGCGGCACGGCGCGCCACACGTTCGCACTGTTCGATCGACACGGACCGAACCAACTTCTTGATTTCCGGGATGCTCGAAGGCGTCATGCTCAGCTTGCGAAGGCCCATGCCCAGCAGCATCATGACGTATTCGACTTCACCGGCCATTTCGCCGCAGCAGGTCACGTCGATGTTGCGACGCTTGGCGGCCCGAATCACGTCCTTAATCAGCATCAGCACCGACGGATGCGCCGCGGAATACAGCGACGCCACGCGCTCGTTGGAGCGATCGACCGCCAGTGTGTACTGGATCAGGTCGTTGGTGCCGATGCTGAAAAAATCAACCTCCTGCGTGAAGACTTTGGCCATCAGCGCCGCGGACGGAACCTCTATCATCATACCAACCGGGATGTTGGTGTCGAATGCGATGCCGTCCTCGTCGAGGTCTTCCATGACATCGTTGAGGATCATACGCGCCTGTCGCAGTTCCATCATGTTGGTGATGAGGGGGAACATGACTTTGATTTTGCCGTGGGCGCTGGCGCGGAGGATCGCCCGCAGATGCGTCTTGAACAGCGTCAAATCCTGCAAGCACAGGCGGATCGAGCGGCAGCCGAGGAAAGGGTTCGGCTCCGGTTCGGACATCCGCCGCTGGGTGAACTTGTCGGCCCCCAGATCGAGTGTGCGAATCGTCATCGGGCGGTTGCCCAGCAGATTCATCGCCTGGACGATCTGTTGATACTGTTCGTCTTCGCTCGGCTCGGCCTCGGTGGAGAGGAACATGAACTCGGTGCGGTAGAGGCCGACGCCGGTCGCGCCGCGACCGAGCGCTTCGGGGATTTCATCGGGGAACTCGATGTTCGCCAGCAGGGAGATGGTCATGCCGTCGGTGGTGACGGCGGGGAGCTTGAGCAGACCGCCCAGTTGGGTCTCGAACGCCTGGTATCGTTCGACGTAACCGCGGTATTCTTCGAGTTGATCGGGATCGGGGTCGATGATGAGCAGGCCGCGGTTGCCGTCCACGATGACGGTGTCGCCGGAGTTGAGCGCGCCGGTGGCGTCTTCCAGGCCGACGACGGCGGGGATGCCCAGCGCACGGGCGACGATGGCGGTGTGGCTGGTGCGCCCGCCGAGGTCGGTGGCCATCGCGCGGACCATTTTGCGATTGAGCGAGGCGGTTTGCGAGGGCGTCAGGTCGTGGGCGATGATCGCGCCTTCGTGATCGAGGTGGGACAATTCCTGCCTGGCTTCGGCGATGAGTTGTTTGAGGACGCGTTTCTCCAGGTCCCACACATCGGAGACCCGCTCCTTGAACATGGCGCTGGGCTGCTGGAGGAAGGTCTGCGCCAATTGCCGCATGACGGTGGAGAAGGCGAATTGGGCGGTGACCAGTTCGCGGTCGATCAGGGCATGGACCTGGGCGATGAGGGACGGGTCTTGCAACATGCCCAGGTGGAAGCCGAAAATTTTCGCCGGTTCGGGACCGAGATCGGCGGCGACCTGATCGCGCAGGACTTCGACTTCCTTGCGCGCATCGGTGATCGCCTGGTCGAGGCGTTGATGTTCGTGTTTGAGATTTTTGGCGGCGATGGCCCGGCGAGGAACGCGGATATCATCGGTGTCCATCACCACCGCGGGACAGATGGCGACGCCTGGGGAGACCGGAATGCCTTTTTTGATTTCCATGAATGTCGGGAGTAAGTCGCAATGCCGCCCCCGGAAGTTCGGGGCACGGGATTCCGAGTCTCCCATATCCTGATCTCGCGGCTTTTCACCGCGGTTACACGTCTTCCAAAATGCTTTTTACCACAGAGGCACGGAGACACAGAGCAAAACGGGCAGGCATGGATCAGGGACGAAGGCACGAAGGGACGAAGGGACGAAGTGAAAGAGTCACAGCCCCATCCTCACTTCGTCCCTCCGTCCCTAAGTCCCTTCGTCCCTTTTTTTGCATCTCCGTGCCTCTGTGGTTCATTGCGAATTTCTTACCGAATCTTCGCCGCCTTGGCCAGTTTAGGCGCCACATCGGTCTTTTCCCAATTGAAGCTGGGTTTCCCGAAGTGGCCGTGGAAAGCGGTCTGTTCGTAGATCGGCTTGCGCAGGTCGAGCATTTTGATGATGCCGCGCGGCGTCAGTTGGAAATGCTCGCGCACCAATTCGCTGATCGCGTGATTGCCCAGCTTGCCCGTGCCGAAGCAATCGACATGCACGCTGGTCGGCTCGGCCACGCCGATCGCATAGCTCAGTTGGATTTCACACACATCGGCCAGGCCGGCGGCGACGATGTTCTTGGCGATGTAGCGGCACATGTACGCCGCGCTGCGGTCCACCTTGGTCGGGTCTTTGCCGCTGAACGCCCCGCCGCCGTGACGACCGCGACCGCCGTAGGTATCGACGATGATTTTGCGTCCGGTCAGTCCCGTGTCGCCGTGCGGTCCGCCGATCTCGAACTGGCCCGTCGGATTGACATGGATCACCGCATCACCGTGCCACATCTTCTTCGGCATGATGGGTTCGATGATGTGTTTGGTCACGGCTTTTTTGAGTTCCGCCTGTTTCCGCGGGCCGTTCCACATCGGATGGTGCTGCGTGGAGATCACGACGGTGTGAATCCGCACGGGTTTCAGGCCGTCGTATTCCACCGTCACCTGACTCTTGGCGTCGGGACGCAGGCCCGGAATGATGTTCTTTTCGCGCACCTTCTGGTGGCGGTCCATCAGCTTGTGGGCGAGCATGATCGGCAGGGGCATCAGTTCCGGCGTCTCGCGGCAGGCGAAGCCGAACATCATCCCCTGATCGCCCGCGCCTTCACGATCCACGCCCATCGAAATGTCACCCGACTGGCCGTGCAGCGTGCGAATGATCGCGCAGCTTTCGGAATCGAACTTCATCGCCGGGTCGGTGTAGCCGATGCGTTTGATCGTCCTGCGGGCGGTTTCCTCGACTTCGAGCAATGCTTTTTCAGCGGCGGCGTTATGCACGGTCACTTCGCCGGCGATCACCACCAGGCCCGTGGTGCAAAGCGTCTCGCACGCCACACGCGCCATCGGATCGTGCCGAATCAGCGAATCCAGCACGGCATCGGAAATCTGATCCGATACTTTGTCGGGGTGGCCCAGCGATACGGATTCGCTGGTGAACAGGTAATGACCATTGGCTTGAGATTTCTTCACGGATAGAGTCCTTTTCTACGGGTAGGAACCGAACGTACCCCGGAAGTCGTCCCGGCAAGTCCGGTAGTTATACATCCCGCCGCAATAATCGGCAAGATGATGAAGCAACTTGCGGAATGCCGGAATGCCGCGCAGCCCGAGGCACGCAATGCTCGGATAAGCGGCGTCAGATCGCGGGCCACCACCTCCCACACCAGCTTCAAATCAATGTCGAAATAGACATGAACGATGCGGTGCCGCATTCCGACAATCTGGTGACAGGGAACCGTCGGCAGTTGCTCCCGCGTCGTTTGCGACACCATGCGCGCCGCCTCGCCGACAACCTCGATGCACTGGACCACCGCCCGTTGCGTTCGCCGATCCGCCAGAAAGTCGCCCTCACTCATCCCCGCGCAAAATGACAACGCCTCTTCGGCCGCTTCGATGATGTGACGAATCCGAATGATGTCATCAAGCGGCATACAGCAACTCCGAATCGGCAATGACCTGTTGGCGGAAATATCGGCTCAGGTCGGCCGGTGTACGAAGATCGACCTGCCTGCCCAACATTTCAGTCAACTCATACATCATTCCGCCAACATCGAACAGCGACACCCGCGCGTCCGGCTCGAACTCCACCAGCATGTCGATATCACTGTCCGGCCTGAAATCCTCACGCAACACCGAGCCGAACAGCGACAGCCGCCGAATGCGATTGCGCCGGCAAAACGCCGCGATCGCTTCTTGCGGAACGTCGATGGATTGATGCTTCATGACCCGTGATTCCTTCCCGGCATTATATCGGCATTCGCCGAATCATCCTCCATTGCCCCCCAACGCCCTCACCAATCCCGCCAGAACAACACGGTTATCCGCCTGCAAATAATCCACCGTGCCCCGGCCCGCCGGGGTTTCGATCATGCGGTAGAAACTCTTGCAGAACCGCAGGTAGTAGGCCGGGTGTTCCTTCGGCGGTTCGCCTTGTGACCAGTCCCACCCCCCGCCGTCCTGAATATCGACAATGGCGATGTGATGATCGTGAATGGCTTTCCCAACTTCCGGGGATTGGCCTTCCGGGGGTTGGCCTTCCGGGGGTTGGCCGATCAGCAGATTGTTGGCGATGCTGAACGCCTTCTCGAACACTTGCGGACTCATGATCGCCGAGCCGACCGACAGATACACCCCGCCGGTGAGTTGCGTGATCGCATGACAGAGCGTGTGAAAATCCCGCCCCGCCGTGCGTCCGATCGCCCCGGCGACATCTTCGGTGTAGCCGGGATGACAACAGTAAATGTCGTACCCCACCCCCGGAAGCACGCACAATGGAACGCCATGCTCCGCGGCGGCGGCGCTGACCGAATATCGCTTGAACGGATGCCCGCATCGCACGTCACCCAATCCGTCCCGCAGAATAAATTGTCCGACGGCTTGGCCCAACCCCATGTCATGCGATGCGCCATACAACGCCGCGGCGTGAATCGCCCGCCCGATCTCATCCCACGTCCCGAACCGCCCCACCGGCGCGTTGTCACGCACCGATTCGCTGCTGGTGGCCTGAAAGGCGAACTCCCAGTCGTGAATGATCCCCGCGCCCTGCGTCACCAGATGCGTCACATATCCGCGACGAATCAACTCGATCAACACCGGCCCGCAGCCGTTCTTGATGACATGCGCCCCGTAAGCCAGCACCACCGATGCGCCCGACACTTTCGCGCGTTTCATGCGATCGGCCAGTCGCGCGATCTGCGCATCGAGCGCCCCAGGCAGCGGCGCGATGTCCGCCGAGGGGTCGAGGGCGGTGGTGCGAATGTCAATAAAACTCCGCCGCTCGGCCAGCGGTTGCACGGTGATGCGCGAGGGGTCGATGCGTTCGTAGGGCATGACGGACAGCATACCACTCTTCGCCACTCGCTACTCCCACTTCCCCTCACAACACGAACTTGCTCAAATCCTGGTCGCCGACGATCGGGGCCAGTTGTTCGCGCACCATGTCGGCGGAGATCGTCACGGTGGTTTGGCCCTTCGCCTTCAACTCCGTCGCGTCGAAATGGATCGGCTCGAACAACTTTTCCATCACCGTCATCAACCGGCGGGCACCGATGTTCTCCTGTGTCGCGTTCACCTTGGCCGCCAGGTCGGCCATTGTTTGGATCGCGCCCGGCTCGAACACCACTTCCAGCCCCTCGGTGCCGAGCAATGCCTGCTGCTGTTTGGTCAGCGCGTTGCTCGGTTCGGTGAGTATCCGCACGAAATCGTCCCGCCCCAACGCGCTCAACTCCACGCGGATCGGAAACCGCCCCTGCAACTCCGGCATCAAATCACTCACCGCGCTGCTGTGAAACGCCCCCGCCGCGATGAACAGAATGTGATCCGTCTGCACCAGGCCGTGCCGCGTCGAAACCGTCGTGCCCTCGACGATGGGCAGCAGGTCGCGCTGCACGCCCTGCCTCGAAACGTCCGGGCCTCGCCCGCCGCCTTCACCGCCGCCGCTCGATGCGATCTTGTCGATCTCGTCCAGAAAAATGATGCCCGTCTGTTCCGTGCGTGTGATCGCCTCGGTGGTCAGCGTTTCACGGTCGATCAGCTTTTCGGTTTCCTCCTCCATCAGAATGCGACGCGCCTCGGCGATCGTGACCCGCCGTCGCTTGGATTGTTCCGGTATCAGGTTCTCGAACATCTTGCTCATGTCCGGGTCCATCTGGTCCAGCCCCATGTTGGAAAACATCGCCACGGGTACCGCCTTCTGCCGCGTCACCATCTCAATCGTCCGCTCCTCCATCGCCCCGCTTCGCAACTGCTCCTTCAACCGATCCCGCACCCGCTTGTGACGTTCCACCGAATCATCATCATGCACGAATCCCCCCGAATCGCCGGGCGCGCTTGCCTCAATGCCCTTTTCATGGTCCGCCCCCGGGTACAGCAAATCCACCAGTCGTTCCTCCACCGCGTCGGCGGCCTTCTGTTTGACCAGTTCCGCCTGTTCGCTTCGCACCATCGCGATGGCCTGTTCGAGCAGGTCGCGGATCATGGATTCGACATCGCGTCCGTGGTAGCCGACTTCAGTGAACTTGGTCGCTTCGATTTTGATGAACGGCGCGCCGGTCAGCGCGGCGATCCGCCGGGCGATCTCGGTTTTCCCCACGCCGGTCGGCCCGATCATGATGATGTTCTTCGGATTGATCTCGCGGGCCTGCTCCGGCGAAAGCTGCTGCCGCCGCCAGCGATTGCGAATCGCCACCGCAACCGCCCGCTTGGCCGCGGCCTGCCCGATGATGTGTTCGTCCAGCTTCGCCACAATTTGTTTCGGTGTCAGATCGTGCATGAGAATAGGGTATAGGGGAAAGTCGGAAGTGGGAAGTGGGAAGTAAAGACCCGTGTATAAAATTCTTCCCACTTCCCACTTCCCACTTCCGACTTCCCACTTTCCTCCCACTTCCCACTTCCCACTTCCGACTTTCCTCAATACGCCCGTTCCACTTTCGCGCCGGGGTAATAGAACTGAAGAATTTGCGTGGCGTCGCGGCGCTGCTCGGCCATCGCCTCGGCTCCGAACTGGCAGAGGCCCACGCCGTGGCCGTAGCCGTGGCCGTTGGAGAAAACGACATCCGTCCCGCTCATCGAGATATCGACGAAGCTGCTTTTGAGTTTCAGATCGGTCGGCAAGAGCGGCAAATCGGGCTTGTTTCCGGGGGCGGGGGCGGGGGCGAAATTACATGCCTGGCGGAACGACTCGGCGATCAGGATGTAGCGTTTGCCGGTTGAATCGGTGACGGCGAAGCGGTTGGGCCGGCCCAGGGAGTTGCGGCTGACAACCACGACCGTGCTGATGTCCTTGAGATTTTTGATCGGCACGTTGTTCGCCGCGCCCCATGCGATGAATCGCCGCGCCAGATCAACCGCGTTCCGATGGATCGGCCCCCATGCGAAATGCTTCGACGACTTGCACCAGGGACACGGCTGAATCGGCGTCAGACAGGCCGGGGCGTCCTCCGCGCCGAACGCATCCAACGGGCCGGCCCCCGCGCCGCCGCAGCAACTGGAATAGTACGCCGGGATGATCCGCCGACCGTCGCTGAGCACCAGCCCCGTGGTATCCACCACCGCGCGAACGCTCATCGGATGCACCGACGCGCCGAGATAGGCCTGCGACGCCTGCGTGGATTCGACATCGAATGTGCGCGACGGATCGGCGGCCTGCAAACGGGCGATGGCGTAACTGCGCGCGACGATCGCCTGCGCCTGGTAAGCCGGTAGTTGCCAGTGGTCGTACAGTTCCTTGTCCAGCACCCCCGGCAGATAGGCCTCCAGATGGACAAGGTTGATGACATCGAATACATCGGGGGCGGCTGCGATTCCGGGGGTTGAACTTCCGGGGGTTGCATCGGTGGTGGCTGGACGTTGGGGGATCAGACGAATCGTGCCGGGATACGGCTGGCCGTTGACCGTCAGCAACGAACCGTCACCGCCTGCCCGGGGGGTGATGTCGATGACAGAGCGTCCGAGTTGGGGGACGGGGGATTGATTGATCGTCCAGCCGCCCTGCTTCAGTTGGAGCGTGGCGGGCAGACGAAGCGGCAGCGGGCCGGGTGCGCCGGCGATTTGGAGTTGCACCGTTGCCGGGCCGGCGAGCGAAATCCGCGTGATTTGTTTCTGAATGCGGACGCGCAAGAGCGGTTCGCCGCGCATCGCCGAACCGATGGTGAGGGTTTGCGTGGTTCGGCTGCAACTGGCCAGCGCCAACAAGAACAGACAAAGGATGACAGGACAAGTGCGTCGCATCATGGGAAAAGGCCTGGGGGGAGCGAATGGCGAATGATGAAATTCAAATGACGAATGACGAAACTCGAATGACGAATGAAATCCCAAGTTTCAAATTCCAAACCCATGAACGTGCCGGCTCTTTTGAACATTGGAATTTGGAACTTGATTCGTCATTCGGATTTCGTCATTCGTCATTTCCCGTCCCCCCGAAAGATTTGGCGGACCCACGGGGGCCGGGGGGATTATTCCGCTTCTTCCTCGTCATCGTCCAGCTTGCGAAGTCCCAATCCCTTTTCTTCCAGCTTCTGTTTGATCTCGCTCAGCGAGGTCGCGCCGAAGTTCTTGATGCCCATCAGTTCCGCTTCGGTGCGCGAGCAAAGGTCCGCCATCGTGTGAATGCCCAGCAAGCTCAGCGCCTTGCGGCTGCGAACCGACAGTTGCAGTTCAGCCACCGACTGCCCCAGCGTCTGCACGTTCGTGTCATCGGCCAGTTGTTCGTACACTTCCTGCCGAACCGCCGATCGCTGATCCTCCGACGCCTGGCCCAGACGCAAGCCCTTCTGCGACAGCATCGCCTTGATCTCGCTCAGCGACGTTTCGCCGAAGTTTTTGTACGCCAGCAGTTCCGGCTCGCTGGTCCGCAACAGATCGCCCAGCGAGCGAATGTTCATCTTCTTCAGGCAATTGCGGGCGCGGACGCTCAGCTCGAAATCCGTCACCGGCGTCTCCAGCAGCGTGTTCTGCTTGTCCCGCTGCTTGGCCTGGTCTTCATCGTAATACATCTGCCGACTGGCCATCACATCCTTCATATACAGCCGGGCGCGGCCGTGATTCGGGTCGGTCGCCAGCACCTGCCGCAGACATTTCTCCGCGGCGGCGAAGTTGCACAAGTCCTCATACAAAATCGCCAGGTTCATCAGCGCGTTCACCTTGGCCGGCGCCTCCTCGACCGCCTGCTCATACAAATGCAGCGCCTCCGATTCCTCGCCCACCAGGTCCAGGTGATACGCCAGCGAAAAGCAGACCTCCTCATTGTCCGGCGACTGCTCGAACGCCTTCTCCAGTTCCTCGATGGCCTTCCACCGATCCCCGGTCTGCTCGGCCTTGCGGGCGGCGTCAATGAACTTGCGGGCGGCTTGCGGATCACGCGATCCAATCGTTCCGGTCAATACATCGGCGGGGCTTGCGGCGGGCATATGCTTCGCTCTCCAGGTGAAATCCTGCGGGTTTCCAGTTTCAACGGCGAACCCGTTAGAATAATCCCCCAACCCAAAACAGGCAAGCCCCCGCAACAGGCCAACAGCCCCCAGCCCCCGGCAACCGGGCACAGCCCCCGCAACAGGCCGGCCTTCGCTTCAGGCCTGTTCTTCAGGCCCCCGCAACAGGGTCTGCCCAATTTTTCGGGGGGGCCGTAAATGACGAATGACGAATGAAATACCAAATTTCAAATTCCAATCCGATGAACGCTCCGGGTTCTTTGAACATTGGATTTTGGAACTTGATTCGTCATTCGAGTTTCGTCATTCGTCATTCGGCCTCCAACCCACCTAAGTCACAGCGGCACCGCCCCCGAATCATTGGGCAGACCCCCCGCTTCAGCCCTGTCCGTCCGATTGTCATATCATGTCCGGCTGACGGGGCATGACTGCCGGAGCATGATGGCCGATTCACCGAAACATTCAGACCGGCGGCCGAACGATTCGCGGATCATTTATGAACCGGTGGTCTGGCTGGGGATGCGTGTGGATGTTCCGGCTGACTGGGCGATGGTGCGTCATTCCACGAAGCTCGCGGGGGGGCGGCTGGTGTGGATGGATCGCAGGCATCAGCGGATGCAGTTATCGTGGCGGGCCTGTCCGTCGCAGCCGGATGCGGATCAGGCGTTGGCGGATTATCGCGGCATGGATTTGTCGCGGGATGAACAGGCGCGGTTTGAAGCGTTGGAGGGATATGGAAACTGGCGGGGATTGCGGACTTTGGGGGAACGAAACCTGACGCGGGCGACGTCTTACCTGGCCGCGACCGGTCGGTGGGTGGAGATGGTGATGGAATGGCCGGACGGATGGGACGCGACGACAGAGCGGGCGGTGTTGGAAAGTTTCGCGTTGGAGAACGGCGACGCCGGGCCGCGACACTGGCGGGCGTTCGGGATGGAGATGACGGTTGGGGCGGAGTGGGAATTGCTGCGAGTGGATGCCCGGCCGGCGGATGTAAGCTGGATGTTCAGTCAACATCGGCGGGAATTGATCGTGCGGAAAATGGGCATGCTGGACACGTGGTACGACCGGAACACGAGGCGGTTTGTGCGGCGGCAGTTGCCGGAGTCGGTGATCGATTTCAAGCCGGCGGTGATGCGGGGCCACGAGGCGTTGCTGGGCGAAAGCGACGAGCCGATGGCGCGGATCAAGCGGTGGATGGGCCAGGGGCGAATACGGCAAGATTGGGTTTGGCATTGCGAATCAAGTGATGCGTTGTGGCAGGTGACGGTGTTGCATCCGCGAGGCGGCGTGATCGAAGCGTGCGAGGCGCGGGTGGATTGCTGCGGATTGGGGAAGCGCGAATGAAGCGACGGCAGGGATTTTCGGTCGATCAATTTCTGGACGCGATGCCGACGGCGAACGCGGCGATCCGCGAGCAGGCGGTGGGCGATGACCGGGTGGTGCTGGTCGCGCCGTTGAAAAAGCGGTGGTTCAACGGCCCGCCGGTGACGTGGTTTGTGCCGATGAAGCGGGAGCGGCGGGTGGGGCTGGACGCGCTGGGCACGGAAGTCTGGCGGCTGTGCGACGGTCGGCACACGACGGAGCAGATCATGGATTTGTTTGCGCAGCGTCATCGGATACACTTTCATGAAGCGCGTGTGTGCGTGTCGCAATTTTTGCGGATGCTGACCGAGCGAGGCATGGTGGCGATGGTGGGTTTGCACAGCCGCGAGTCCCAAACGGACAGGACGCCATGAAGCAGATCCAAATAGCGGATCAAGTGCGGCTGGGGCCTGCGAGATGCTTGTCGCTGACCGTATCGGGGATGATGTATCGGCTGTTCCGTTCGGCAATCACCGTGGCGATTCTGACCCTCGCGGTGACGTTTCTCGCGCACATCCTTTCGTACAGTCTGATCGAACACGAGACGCGCCTGTCGGCCTACCGCCATCTGACCGACAGCCGGCAACTCGGTCAGTGGATCACACAACTCACCTCCGCGCAAACGCTGGACACCATCGAACGCCATCTGCTGACCGGCGATCCGGCGACCATGGCGCGATACGAGCGGATGTCTTCGCCGGAGGACGTGGCCGGTTTGCGAGACGCGATGGAACAAACCCGCCGCTTCCAGACCTATCTTGAACAGTTGCCGGATGCGACGCGGATCGTGCTGGTCGGCTCGCAATCGGTCTGGCCGGTCCTGCGGGAACTGGGCCGGCCCGGTCGTCTGGCGAAGTGGGAGCGCGACTTGCGGGATTTGCGTCTTCCGCCGCCGGACATGGGAATCGGCGAATTGACGCTGCTGGCCGAGCGGGACATGCCTCGCATGGATGCGTTGGCGAAGCGGATTCAACAGGGGCAGCAACAGGCGCTGGAACAATTGCATCAGACGATGGGCGGGCGAACGGTGGTGCAATGGCTGGCCGGGGCGTCCGATTCGCCTGAAAATCTGGCGACATTGCGGGCGGCGGGGTTTGATCTGACCGGCGAACAGTTGGCGACGATCAGCGCCTCGGCCGTCCGGCGGAAGCAACTGGAACAGTTGGCCGCGGCGATGCAGATACCCGGCGTCGCCGGCGCGATCACCCGGCGAACCGACATCGCGCCCACCCGGCAAACATTGGCGAGCATTTCAGACTGGCTGACAAGCAAGGATCGGGCCGGCTGGCTGAGCGAGCGGTTGGATCAGGCGAAGGTTCGCGGCGAACTGACCGGCGAGCGGCTGCTCGCCCTGGCGCATTCGGTGCGGATGGAGGGCAAATGGACGGCGGCGACAGCCGACACGCAACCGCGCCCGCGCCAGGGGTTGTTCGATCTGCCCCGCAGGACGCGGTGGATGATCGTGCTGTCGTTTCTGGTGTGCGCCGCGGGCGTGACCAACGCGATGTTCATGTCGGTGACCGAACGATTCGCCGAGATCGCGACGATGAAGTGCCTGGGCGCATTGGACGAATTTCTGATGCTGATGTTTTTGATGGAGTCGGCCTTGCAGGGCGCGGTGGGCGGGGCGATGGGCATCCTGTTGGGCATGGGTTTGGCGGCGGGACGGGGAACGATCAGTTTCGGGATGTTGGCGTTGGACGCGATGCCGTGGACGGACCTGATGTGGTGCGCGGCGCTGAGCTTGCTGGCCGGCATGATGCTGGCGGTGTTGTCGGCGGTGGGACCGGCATGGATGGCCGCCCGCCTGGCGCCCATGGAGGCGATGCGCATCGACTGACATGATGAGTGAAGCTCAACACATCCCACACGACGATTCGGGAGGCCGGGACTCCAGGCCGGTCATCATCCGCACACTGGGGCTGACCAAAAGTTACAGGCGGGGCGACAACATCACCTACGCGCTGTCGGGGATCGACGCGACCATTTTCCGCGGCGAACTCATCAGCATTCTCGGCCCGTCCGGTTCGGGCAAGACGACATTTTTCAACATGATCGGCGCGCTGGATTCGCCTTCCAGCGGGCGGGTGCTGATCGACGAAGTGGATGTCGCGCAGCTTTCGGCGGTGGAACTGGCGTTCCTGCGATGCCGGAAGATCGGTTACGTTTTTCAGAGTTACAACCTCATTCGATACATGACCGCGCTGGAAAACGTGACGGTGCCGATGGCGTTCGCGGGGGTGGACCCGGACATCGCCCGCAAACGCGGCATGGAATTGCTCGACATGGTGGGACTGGCCGATCGCTGGTCGCACCGCCCGATCGAAATGTCCGGCGGCCAGCAGCAGCGCGTCGCCATCGCGCGCTCGATGTGCAACAAGCCCCGCATCCTGCTCTGCGACGAGCTGACCGCCAACCTCGATCTGGACACCGGCGAACAGGTGCTGGCGA
Source organism: Phycisphaeraceae bacterium (assembly GCA_041674345.1). Taxonomy (GTDB): domain Bacteria; phylum Planctomycetota; class Phycisphaerae; order Phycisphaerales; family Zrk34; genus JBAYVY01. The sequence goes on from JBAYVY010000038.1 coordinate 14,813, forward strand.
TCCTCCAACGCATCAACCGCGAGCGAGGCGTGACCATCGTCTGTTCCACCCACGATCACCGCCTGCTGCACGTCAGCGACCGCATCATGTGGATTCGCGGCGGCAAGGTGGAAAAGGTCGAACGCCGCGAAGACCTGCACATCAAGGTCGGCAGCATCGGAGGCGCGGCGTGAAACGATGTGCCATGTTCCATGTGCGATGTGCGATGTGGGCGTGGTTGTGCGTCGCGTTGTTCGCGTTGCCGGTGCGGGGCGATGAGGCGTCGTTCAAGGCGGATTTGGATGCGTTGACGCGATCGTCGCATCGGTTGGCCGGTTCGCCGGAGGGGCGTGCGGCGGGGGATTACATCGCCGGTCGGCTGCGGGCGATGGGCGTGAAGGATGTGTTCGAGCAGTCGATGGACGTGTGGTACACCGACGTGGAGCAATGCACGATCTCGGTGGACGGGCATCAATTGGACCTGTTACCGATGCGGGCGAACCTGGTGGTTCCGCCCTGCACGCCGGCGCAGGGGATCACCGGGCCGCTGATGTATGCGGGCAAGGGAGCGATTTCGGAATACGGATCGCGCGATCCGCGGGGCGCGATTGTCGTGCTGGACTACGATTGCGAGGATCACTGGCGTCAGGCGTTTGAACTGGGGGCCGCGGCGGTGCTTTTTCTGCCGGACGCCGACCACCGCACACCCACGGATCAGCCGAGGCAAATGGAGTTGCCGATCAATCTGGTGCGCCTGTATATTCCGCCGGCCACCGCCGGGCAATTCGATTTCACGCGCGACCAGGCGAAGGTCACGCTGCACAGCCGGGTCAAATGGAAACAGGGGGTCGGTCGCAACATCATCGCGTATCTGCCCGGCACGCGTCCGCACTTCAGCGATGAACGACCGCAACCGGAAGCGATGGTTCTCTCGGCGTATTACGACGGTTTCGGTCAGGTGCCGCAGAATAATCCCGCCGCCCGGGGGGCCGCGAATGTCGCCGCGTTGCTGGAAGCCGCGCAACAATTCGTCGAACATCCGACCCGACGCGATCTGCTGATTTGCTTTTTCGATGCGCACGGCCAGGACCGGCAGGGCGCCCGCGAGTTTTATCGCCAATTACTCAGCACCGACGACCAGCTCGGGCAAGCGGCCGCCGCCCATCGGTCCGAACGCCGATTCGTCGAACAGGCGATGGCGTCGCTGTCGCCGGCCGAACCGCGCCTGGACGCCTCCGATGCCGATGTCCATGACGCGGTGATGGAGGCATTGCGCAGACAAGCCGAGTACCTGCGCGAGGATTTGAACATGCGCGCCAGGGGGTTGCGACTGTCGGGCCAGAAGGATGCGCCCGCATATGGGCAACTGGTCGGGCGGGTGGGTCAGTGGGACGACGTTCGCCGGGCGCTGGGAACGCGCCACCTGGAGCGGATCGACCCGGTTCTTTACGCGCCATTACGGGAACAAACCGTCGCGGTTTTCTCGCGGCGAATGAAGGAACTGGAACTTTTGATCGCGCGCGATGCGCAATGGCGGGCGATGCGACAGCGCGTCGCCCTGCCGTGGGTGGCGTTGCATGGGTCTTATGATCTGTCCGACGCCACCGGTCGCTGGGCGGTGATCGTCAGCGACGCGACGATGCGATTGCTGGGGCGGAACAGCCCATCGGGGGACAACCCCGGCTACTACACGCGCATCCTCGGCACCCTTCGCCAATCGGCGGGGGAGATGTCGCCGGGGTCGGGGATTTCCGGCGTGCAACTTGAAACCGCGTCGCTCGAAGACCCCGCCGCCGGCCGACGCTATTGCGCTTATCCGTTGCTCAGCGACGGCTACGTGGCCGGTTACTGCGGCATCTACAACATCGCCCTGGTCACCGCCGCCGACGCGCAGCTGCGAGAAGGCGACCCCACCGACACCGCCGATCATCTGAACTGGCGCAACCTGCGGGCGCAAGCGCTCCAGGCCACGCGCCTCATCGCCGCCGCCGCGGA
>JBAYVY010000039.1:0-16575 GCA_041674345.1 Phycisphaeraceae bacterium
GCCCTGATCGGCGGACAGGCGATACCAGTGGGCGGCCTGTGCGTAGTCCCGCGGAACGCCCTGGCCGTTTTCGTGGAGCATGCCGACGAGGAACTGCGTCTTGGCATCGCCCCGCTCGGCCAGGGGTTGCCAGTGTTCAAATGCGCGGGGGTAATCCTGTTTCTGATACGCGGTCCAGCCCTTGGCGAAACTGCCTGAACTTCCGGGACTTCCGGGACTTCCGGGGGTTCCGGGACTTCCGGGGGTTCCGGGACTTCCGGGGGTTCCGGGGGCGGGGGTGGCGGCGAAGGCCGGGCCGGTGATGAACATAAGCAGAATCATCGCGACCCACCCGGCGACGTTCAGATTTTGAATCGAACCCGGAATCCCACACTTCGGGAGATGCTTTGTCATGGTCGTACTCGCAAAAGAGAAGAAAATCGTTCTCATTGCCACGTATCGGGCGAAACATCACACCGGTTTAGACCACGCTCGCCTACCTCATACTATTAATCATTCGTTAACAATTCGTCGCCGGCTTGAAATTTAGTCAATTATTAAGGTGCGGGATGCGGGATGCGGGATGCGGGATGCGGGGTGCGGAACTTGCCGCATCACGCACACCGCACACCGCACGGCGCACACCGCACAGCGCGCCCGATATTTATTCAAACATTAAGGAATCCCTAATCAATACGAAAATATCGTGGGGTATTCTTCCTTCGGCCAACGGGGAAGCGTGTAGCAAAGAGGGACTGGCTTCTTGGTGGGGTGATGATTTCGTTTTCTTTGATGCCCCTGGCATTAACCGGAAACTAATCAAAACCAAACCAAGCGGCAACCATTGTGGGGTAGGATTACAGGCAACCAGAGAGAGGGGTTGCTTGTGAGTCCAACCCTTTGTACGAGCCGCGCCCGAGGTGATGGGCGGGTGCGGTGTCCCTCCCATCGTTCATAGGAGAATGTATGAAGTAGAAGGATGTTTCTGGCCGGATAGTCAAGTTGTGGGCCAAAAAGATGCCCTCAGCGACCGACCGGTCGAGAGTGTGTGGTTCGGCAACAAAGGGGTCGAACCTGGACAACAAGTGATCTTTTCAATGCAAAGGACGCAAACATTATGAAAAAGGCAAGTGCTTTCTTGGCAGTTGCGCTGTTGGGTCTGACCGCGCATACAGCCACAGTCAAAGCGGACACCACCGGTTACATGGCTGTCCAAGTGCCCGTGGACACCGACGTCGTCATGTCGGTGCCGTTTGCCGTCGAATCCGCCGGTCAGTATCTCGTTGATACGAAGACCGGCACCGGCGTAACGGTGAGTGGTTCGCCGCTCGACGCCGGCAAGTTCAACGGCAAGTACTACGTTCGTTTCATCACCGGTGCCGCCAAGGGTCGTTGGACGACGATCACCAGCAACACCACCGGCGAATTGGTGTTCACTGACACCACCTTCCTCGCCGATGTCAGTGCCGCCGATACCTTCGGTATCTACAAGCACCAAACCCTCTCTTCGCTCTTCCCTGACGAAAACGTCGGTGCCAGCTTCGTCGCTTCCGCCAGCGCCTTGTCTCAGAAGACGAAAATTCTCGTTCTGCCCGGTGCCGCGACTTACGGCATCAACAAATCCGCTGCTGAAACCTATTACTTCCTCGGCGGCACCAGCAACAAGTGGCGTCGCGTCAGCCCCGCCGGCGATGCCGACGATGTCATCATGCCTCCGCAGACCGCCTTCATCGTTCGTAACGAAGGTTCCGTGGATTCCCTCCAGGTCGTTCTGACCGGCTTGGTCGAGGAAAATCCGCAAGCCCGCCTGCTTCAGATCGGAACCAGTCAGAATGACGTGCCCGTGGCCACCGGCAAGCCCTACGCGGTCAAGCTGAAAGACCTGGGCTTGGGCGGTTCCCCGGCCTTCGTCACTTCTCCCAGCGCCCTTGCCCAGCGTGACCTCCTGATTGTGTATAGCAATACGGACAGCGGCCTGAACAAATCGGCCAAATTCACTTATTACTATACCACCACCCAGGGCTGGCGCCGCGTCAGTCCCTCCGGCGATGGCAACAACGACACGGTTCCCGCCACGGGTGGCTTCACCATTCGCAAGTACCAAGGGGTGCTTAGCACCGTTCTGTGGACTGAGCCATAACCCTGCTGTTTAACTTTCTCTGATTTCCTCTTTCCCTCTTTTTGTTTTGATCTCATACCCTCTCAACTTCAAGTACGAAAGGTAGTTTGAAAATGAAACTCGCATCCAAAATGTTCTTCGTCCTGGCGATCCTCGGCCTCATCAGCGCCGCCAACGCCAGCGTCACCATCAACTTCGTTGCCGCCGGTTTGTCCAACGCCGCCGGGAATCCTCTGCCCGAAGGCAGCATGTTCGTCGTTCTTCTTGATCCCACCGGCAACGGCTTCGGCGATCTGACCGACCCCACCTCCTTCACCGGCAACGGCGAGGCGATTGAACTCGGTCGTTTCGCGACCAATGACACGGAGGTCGGTGTCCCCGGCGCGATCATCGGCGCGGTTCAGTTTGATTGGACCAGCCAGATCAACGGCAAGCCCCTCATGTATGTTTGGTACGACATGCCCTTCTCTCCCCTCGCGACCGGCCCCGGTGGTGGTGTTGACGGTGGTTTCTATCGCACCGATGCCGTTGTGGCGGAGATTGGTTCCAACATCGGCTTCAATGTTCCCCCCGATGGTTGGACGGTCGCTTTGAATGCCTACACACCTGAGTACGGCGGCCCCGCTGATCTCCAGGCCGGCGATGGTCACACCAACGGCTTCACCACCACTGTCCCCGAACCGGCTTCCATGGCGCTGCTGGCTCTGGGTGGTCTGGCCGTCCTCGCTCGTCGTCGCAAGGCCTGATACGTTCGCCTTTCGTCGATGAAATCATTCGTGTCTGTTGTCTTTTAACCGCAACTTCATTGTGCAAAGTTCTGTCACTCACTCCTAACTCAAGGAACTGACTAAGATGAATATGAGCAAGCATCTCGCAGCGTTCGGTCTGGCCCTGGGCCTGGCCGCGACTAGCTCCTTCGCTATCGAAAACGTCACCGTCGGCTACAACTACGGGACCGGCACCGTGGACGCCAACGGCAACATCACCACCTCCACCACCTTTACCGCTGACAAGGTTTACCAACTCGGCAGCCAGATCTACGTCACCAACGGCGCGACCCTGACCATCGAAGCCGGTACGCAGATCCGCAGCACCGCCGGCGGCTCACTGGCCATCACCCGCGGCTGCAAGATCATCGCCATCGGCACCGCCAATAACCCGATCGTCTTCACCAGCGCTCAGGACGTCAACTCCGCCACGCAGCACTTCGGCGGCGACGGCAGCGGCAATCCGGGCGTCGGCGAATGGGGCAACGTCACCCTCATGGGCAAGGCCCTCATCGGCGCTGAATGGGATGCCAAAGGCACCAGCATCCGTACTTATCAGGACGGTGTCGCCGCCCCCATCATCACCAATTCCACCTACCCCACCGGCGTTAATCTGGACACGATGGAAGGCCTGACCCCCGCTTTTGTGGGCGATGGCCGCGTTCTCTTCGGCGGCGCCGATGACAACGACGACAGCGGCACTCTCGCCTACGTCTCCCTCCGTTACGGCGGCAAGATCACCGTGATACCCAACGCCGAGCTCAACGGTCTGTCCATGGGCGGCATCGGCCGTGAAACCGATGTCCACCACATCGACATCTTCCAGAACATCGACGACGGCATCGAAATCTGGGGCGGAACCGTCAACTTCAAGTACGTCAACATCTGGTACGTCGGCGACGACAGCTTCGACGTGGACGAAGGTTGGCGCGGCAAGGCCCAGTTCGGCCTGATCGTCCAGGGCTTCGGTGCCTTCTCCTCCGCGACCGACAGCTCGGCCCAGGGGTCGGGCATCGGCGACAACGCCTTTGAATTCGACGGCGCTCAATCCAATATCGCCGTCCCCGTCACCACCGCCACCCTCTACAACTTCACCGTCATCGGCCAGCCCGACGGTCAGGCGACCGGCAGCATCGGTTCCGATCACGCCACCGCTTGGCGCGACAACGCCCGCGTCCAGTACCGCAACATGCTGTTCATGAAGATCGGCCAGCTCGTCGTGACGGAAGAACCTTCCGAAAGCGGCAACCCCTCTGACAACTGGCGCTACGGCCAAGGGACCCTCGCTCCCTACAACACCACTCCCAACTTCAACAACACCACCGGCGTGTGGGCCATGTCCTACCGCAGCGCCTGGCTCGGCAGCGACAGCACCGGCGATCCGGACTACAGTGTTCTCGCCGGCGGCCATTCCAGCAACCAGGGCTACCTGTCCCTCACCAGCCCTGCCGCTGTGCCTCCTTACTTCACCGGAGCCGGCTTTGGTCAGATGACCACCGCCCAACTCCAACAGCTCTACGCCGCTCAAAGCGCCGGCAACCCGGCCATCGGCCAGGGCAAGCTCTGCGAAATCACCGACTCCCTGTTCTTCAGCAATGCTAACGCCTCCGCTTACAACAATGCCAATACCGTCGGCGTCACCGCCGCTGGTGCCAGCAACCCGGCCAAGGGCAACGTCGTGACCGCCACCCAGCCGATCAAGAAGTGGGTTCCCGGCACGGTGTATCACCTCACCCCAACCCTGCTCTACATGCACCGCTTCGGCGCGGCCGGCCTCGATCCCCGTTTGGTCGCCATGAACAGCGACACCACCAGCATCTCTGCCGCTCCGAACGACGGTTTCTTCACCCCGGCTCAGTACCGTGGTGCGTTCAGCGATCAGACCAACTGGTGCCTGGGCTGGACCGCGGCTGACAAGTACGGCTTGTTTGACAAGACCGTCGCCAACCCGGTCGTTCAGGCCAAGGTTCTCGCCGTCGCCACCAGCTTCTATGCCGCCTCCGGCAAGACCTACGTGATCGAGTCTTCCGCGGACGGCATCAACTGGACCCTCGTCCAGGTTGTGGCCGGCACCAACAGCTTTGTGAACATCGGCGACTACACAACGCTGAATGCCTCCACGCTCTATCGCGTCTCCATCCAGTAATTTCCTCTGGAACGGATCGCAATAGCGATAAGTGGTCAAACACGTCTGGTGGCGGAGAAATCCGCCACCAGACTTTTCAGGTGAATGCCTGTCTTTTCCCCGCGAAAGAGCGACAAGATGCTGATCCAGAGTCCACGGTTTTTATTTTGTTGCCTCACCCTGTTGATCGGGCCAGTCGTCGGTTTCCCCGCTTTCGCGCAGGAACAGGTCATTGTGAAGGTGGATCCGGCGGACAAGGTGCTCGATTCGATGACCGACAAGCCGCTGGATCCGTATCGCGCCGAACTGCTGGACCTGGCGTTCGACACCGCGACCGCGATCCCGGTCCAGCCCCATATCAAGAGCCGATCCCACCAGCAGGAGAATGTGGTCAATGCCTGTCTCCGGTTGGATCAGGCGGGCCGCGCGGCGCGCTTCCTGAAAAAGATCGACAACTGGCGTCGTGGATCGGCCTACGGGGAACTGGCGCTTTATCGCCTTCGCCAGGGGCGGACCGAGGGGGTTGGGGATTTACTGAACACCGCCACGGAGATCACCCGGGTCGCCGACCAGGACTGGCGGGCAAGCACGATTCTCGCCAAGGTCGCCCAAGCCAAGGTATTGATGGGGCAGGTTGACGAGGCCAGGAAACTGGAAGCCGATTTGGAGCCCGCCAGCAAAGGCGCGGTCGCCCAGGCGCAGGCCAGCCGTGTGGATGACAAGACATTCGATGAGCAAATGAAGCATTTGGATCAGGTCGTGGCCGAGGCGAAGTTCGACGCGCTGGTCGGCGCGATCGGTGTTTACGCCCAACTGTACGACACCTACTTCAAGGATGCCGAACGGCGCGGGGTGATCGAAGCGAAACTGCGGGAGGCGTGGAAGGGATTGCCGCTGTTCATGCACATCGAGGCGCTGCTGAACATGGCTGGATACTGCGCGGTTCAAAATGAGCCGGCGATGGGGTTGAAGCTCGTCAACGAGGCGAGGGGCCTGGTGGACGGGACGAAGTGGCCCATCGACTACTACGTTCCCATGATGGGCAGGATGGCGGGTGTCCGCGCCAGGTGCGGCGACATTGACGGTGCCAAACGCGATCTGGAAAAAACGATGGAGGAGTTCGAGAAAAATCGCGGCGAATTTCAGACCTTTGAACAGGCGGGCGCGATTCGCCCGATCGCCGAGGCGTATCAGGACATGGGCGACCATGACCAGTCCTTGCGGGTGTATCGCAGAGTGGTGGAACTCGGCTCGGTGAACCCCAACGCGCGATGTCGGGCCGAGGATTTGACGGCCGCATGTCTTTCCATGGCGTTGAATGCCATCGAGCCGGACGGCGAATTGTGGAAGCGGATGAGGCAGATTCGTGCCGGTTTGGATAACCCATGGTAAGACGGCTGCTTTCGATCTGTGTCGGAGTGGGAGTATTGTGCCTGTTGACTGCCGCGGCGAACGCCCAGCAGCAGACGGGTTCCATTCGTGGCGTGATCCAGGACAAGGATTTCAACACGCCGCTGGCGCTGGCGCAGGTCATGGTGTCCGAGACCGGCCAGAAAGTCAGCGCCAACGAACAGGGCAGCTATGTGATCGAAGGGGTTTTGCCCGGCACCTATACGCTGGTGTTTTCCAAGGACGGCTACGTCCGGCAGGTCACATCCAACGTCGTCGTGCAGCCGGGGCAACTGACCGATGTCGATGCGCGGTTGTCCGGCCAGTTCGAGGACATGGATGTATTCGTCGTTCAGGATGTGCGTATCGTCAGGGGAACGGAATCGGATATCGCCGTTCTGCGTCAGGACAGTTCCTCTTTTCTAAGCGGTATCAGTGCCGAAATCATCAGCAAGGCGGGCGTCAGCAATGCCGCGGATGCGTTGAAGCTGATTTCGGGCACGACGGTTCAGGAAGGCAAATTCGCGGTGGTGCGCGGCCTGCCGGATCGCTATGTCAATTCCCAGTTGAACGGAGTGCGACTGCCCTCGGCTGATGACAAGACCCGCGCGGTGGAGTTGGATCAGTTTCCTTCGGCGGTGATCGAAGGTATTCAGGTGAGCAAAACCTTCACGCCTGACCAACAGGGCGACGCATCGGGCGGCGCGGTGAATGTCGTACTCAAGGGTATTCCCCAGGAAACGATCCTGCAATTCAGCAGCTCGGTCAAGTACAACACGCAGACGACCGGGCGCAGTGATTTTCTGACCTACAAGGGCGGGGGAGTGGACTACTTCGGCTTCAATGAAAATCGCGGGATCCAGGACAAATGGCTTTCGCCGAGAGCCGACTCCTCGCCCGGCAGCCCCAACGACGGGCTTTACGACGGGGCCGTGGGCGTCAGTCGCGGCGAGGCACCCATTGATTACAAGTGGGAGCTGGCCGCCGGAGGAAAGCACGAGTTCGACAACGGAGTCAAAGTCGGCGGACTCGGCAGCTTCTTCTATGAACGCAACAGTTCCTTTTATGACAACGGCGTCAAAGACGAGTATGTCGCCACGTTCCCGAACGCCGACCTGACGCCGCGAATCAACGGCAATCCGATCGACGGGGGAACCACTTCGTTGTTTGATGTGACCCAGAGTACGCAGGAAGTGAAATGGGGCGGCCTAGGCGTTCTCGGAGTGGAAAGCGAACATCATCAACTCAAGATGGTTTATCTCTATACCCGGGCCGCGGAAGACAAGGTCACACTCTCCGAAGACACCCGCGGCAATGCGTACTACTTTCCCGCTGATCCCGGCTCGCTGGATTCCACGGCGTTGATCCCGTTTCGGCGGGGCGAATCGCTGACGTACACCGAACGCGCCACCCAAACCATTCAATTCAGCGGCAAGCATGTCCTGCCGATCTTCGAGACCGAAACCGACACCCTCATCACGCTCCTTCCCCCCGAAATCGACTGGGCCTATTCCCTGAACGAAGCCACTTTTGATGAACCCGACAAACGGTTTTTCGATACGGCATGGATCGGACCCTTCCCCGGTGGTGACGACGGGGTCCACGTCGGTTTTGTGAGTGGTGCCTCAACCACGCTGGGAAATCTGCAACGCATTTTCCGCAATATCAAAGAGGAAGGCCGGCAGTATCAGGTCAACCTGAAATTACCCTTCAGCCAGTGGACCGACACCCAGGGCTACCTGAAAGCCGGCATCTTCAAGGACGAAGTGGAACGCGAATACAAGCAGGACAGCTTCAGTAATTTCTCGGACAGCGGGTCCACCCGGTTCTCCCCTTTCGATGATTACTGGAGCGAGATTTTCCCCGATCAGGTTCACTATGTGACGCAGTCCCTCTTCGATGTGGATTATAAAGGCACGTTCGATGTGGACGCCGTTTATGGGATGGCGGAAGTCCCCCTCACTCCCACTTTCAAGCTGATCGGCGGCGTCCGCTACGAAGACACCAAGATCACCACCCAGGTCGATCCCGATCGCAACCCCGACGGCTCCATCAGCGGTGTTTACTGGCCCCCGCCGCCGACCCCTCCCCTTCCCATTATCGTCACGCCCGGTGCCGCCAACGTCAACTTCCAGCGGGAAGACGTGTTGCCCGCCGTCTCTTTCGTCTGGGATGTCTTTGAACCCCTGACCCTGCGCGGCTCCTTCGCCAAAACCGTCGCGCGACAGACCTTCAGGGAACTGACCCCCATTCAACAACAAGAATACGTCGGCGGCGAAGTCTTCGTCGGCAACCCCACCCTCCAAATGGCTTCCTTGAATAATTACGACCTGCGCTTGGATTACAAGCCCTTCGAGGGCTCCCTCTATTCGGTTTCCTATTTCTACAAGGACATCACCAATCCCATCGAATACATCCAACGCTTCGGCGCGTCCACCTACACCACCCCCGTCAACTACTCCAAAGGGAAACTCACCGGCATCGAACTGGAAGCACGCCAGGATCTCGGCGCTGTCTTTGAATCTCTCAACGGTCTGACCATCGGCGGCAACGCCACACTCATTGATTCCGAGGTCATCATCCCCGAATCGGAAATCAAATCGTTCACCGATCTGGGATACCCCAGAGTCGAAAAACGCGACGCAACCAACGCGCCCGCCTATCTCTACAACATCTTTTGCACTTATAAACAGGAAACCACCCAAACCGAATTCTCCGTCTTCTACACCGTGCGAGGCGACACCCTCGTCGCCGGGGCCGGCATCGGCGGGGGCTTCATCCCCGATGTTTATGAAACCGAATACGGCACGCTCAACTTCGGCATCACCCAGAAAGTCGGCGAATACATCAAACTCAAGTTCCAGGCCAAAAATCTCCTGGACCCCGAAATCAAATCCGTCTATCGCTACAAAGGACAGGACACCGTCAAGTCCTCCTACACCAAAGGCATCGACTTCTCCTTCGGCATCAGCGCCGAATTCAAGTTCTGATTCATTGCGGATACATGCACCAAACTCAATCTTTTCGGATGGACACTGATATGAATAAAACCACACGTTCTCGAAAAACGCGAATAGCAACCCGCTGCGCCGGGGCCTGGCGTCGGTGGATGCTTCATGCCGCGCTCGCCGCCGCCCTCATCGTCATGCTTCCCCCGGCGGCCCGGTCTTCCGAGCAGACCGACACCGAAATCACCGATACCCGTGAATTCCTCGCCAATTGGGTCGAAAATCGCCGCAAAATCGCCGAGGAGCGGCGAAAGTGGGCCGAGACCAGGGAGTTCCTCAACAACCGCATCCAACTGGTGCAACAGGAAATCGACTCCCTGCGCGGCAAGATCGCCGAACTGAAAAAGAACATCACCGAAACCGACACCAAACGCCAATCGCTGGTGACGGAAAACGAAAAACTTGAACAGGCGTCCTCGTCGCTCAGGGGGGTCATCGCCGGGCTGGAAACCCGCTGCAAGCAACTGTTGTCGCAGATGCCCAAACATGTGCGGGAAAAGGTGGCGATCCTCAGCCAGCAGTTGCCGGTCGATCCCGCCAAGGAAACCGATCTGAGTCTCAGCCAGCGGTTCCAGAACGTGCTGGGCATTATGAACGCGCTGAACAAATACAGCCGGGACATCACCGTATCCAGTGAAATCCTTGATCTGCCCGGCACCGGCTCTGTCGAAGTGGCCGTGATGTATCTGGGCCTTTCGCGGGCGTATTACGTCAGCGGCAACGGGCAGATCGCCGGGATCGGTCGGTCATCGGGTCAGAGCTGGACCTGGACGCCGGACAATCAGATCGCCCCGCAAATCGGTCAGATACTGGCGATTTTCAAAAACGAACAGCCCGCGACCTTCGTGAAACTCCCGCTCACCACCCAGTGATGCACCAGGTTGGATGCCATGAAAACACAGAACATGCTTATCGTGATTTTGATGCTCGGGTGCTCGGCCTTCGCTTTCGCGGAGGATAAACCGACCGCTGCTCCCGCGCCGGATCAGCAAGCCGCTTCCGCCGCGGACCCGCAGGCCCCCGCGCCCGCCGCCGACACCGCGAAGCCGGTTGAGCCGTCCGCCCCCGCGCCGCCGAAGTTCAACGAGACCGTCGCTTCGGTCAAGGAACAACTGGACGCCGGCGTCGCGGAACTGTCCGCCCTGATGAAACAGGTCGGCGACGAAAAGATTCCGCTGAACCGGAAACTGAACGAACTGGAAGACGAACTGGTCAAGCTGCGCAAGGAATATCAGGACACCTCGCGGGTGTTTGACGTTCATCATCTGGAACAGACGAATCTGGACAATCAGATCAAGGCGCACAAGGAACAGGCGGTCTATCTGTCGAGTCTGCTGAACGAATACAGCCGCAACTTTGAATCCCGGCTGCACATCGCCGAACTTCAACGCTACCGCGAGCCGCTGGCCGCCGCACATTTGGCGATGGAAACGTCCACCATGCCCGAACAGGATCGTTACGCCGCACAGGTCGCGGTGATCTCGGCGTCGATGGACCGGCTGAGCGAGGAATTGAAGGGCGTCAACTTCACCGGCAAGGCCGTGGACGCCGGCGGGCTGGTTCGCAACGGCAAGTTCTGTCTGCTCGGCCCGGCGGCGATCTTCAAGTCCGACGACGGCGAGAACATCGGCACCATCGAACAACGCTTCGGCTCCCTCGAACCGTCCATCGTCGTTTTCGAGAAGCCAGAAGACATTGACGCCGCGTCGAAATTGATCGACACCGGCACCGGCTTCTTCCCGCTCGATCCGTCGCTGGGCAAGGCGCACATCATCGCCTCGACCCATGAATCGCTGCTTGAACACGTGAAAAAGGGCGGCCCGGTCATGATTCCGATCTTCGCGATCGCCGGCATCGCGCTGCTGGTGGCGCTGTTCAAATGGGCGGCGATGATGCTCGTCCGCAATCCCTCGCAAAAGCGCATTCAGGCGATGCTCCATGCGGTCGCCAAACACGACAAGCAGGACGCGATCCAGCAGGCGAAAAAAATCGGCGGCCCCACCGGACGAATGCTGTGCGCCGGTGTGGAACATCTGGGCATGCCCCGCGAACTGATCGAAGAAGTCATGTTCGAGCGGATTCTGGCCACCCGGCTGAAACTCAACCGCCTGCTTCCGTTCATCGCCATCACCTCGTCCGCCGCTCCGCTGCTGGGGCTGCTCGGCACGGTCACGGGCATCATGAACACGTTTCAACTCATCACCGTGTTCGGCACCGGCGATGTCAAAACCCTGTCCAGCGGCATTTCCGAAGCGCTGATTACCACGGAATACGGCCTGTACGTCGCCATCCCGTCGCTGCTGATCCACGCCTTCCTGTCCCGCAAGGCCAAGGGCTTGATCGACAAGATGGAAAAGGCGGGTGTCTCGCTGATTAACCAGATCAGCAAGTCCGAACACGTTGAGATGGAAAAGGCCGCGTGATTTTTCAGCAGTGGGCAACGCGATGAATACGCAAGCGATCACCGAATACCTGGCCAGACTTTGGCAGCAATCCGTGGCGATCTGGATCGCCGGCGGATGGGCCATGATCGCCATCGCGGCCACGGGTCTCATCATGTTTTCGATGGGCGTCCATGTCTATCTGCGCCTGCGCGCCAAGGGCTTTTTGTCCGTGCCGGAAAAGAAGTGGCGGCGATGGATCGACTACCCCGCCGAACGCAAAGGCCCCATCGGTCGCATGCTCGATTTCGTCGGCGGGGCGAGCTCGCTGGAACAGACCGGCCTGTTCTTCCAGGAACTTCGCGCCACAGAGGTCGCGCCCTTCGAGAAAGACCTGCGCGTCATGAAAATCTGCATCAGCGCCGCGCCGCTGTTCGGACTGCTCGGCACCGTCACCGGCATGCTCGCCACCTTCGCCGCCCTGGCGTCGGGGTCCGGCGGCGAAAAAACGATGGGCCTCATCGCCAAGGGCATTTCCGAAGCGCTCATCACCACCGAGACCGGCCTGGTCATCGCGCTGCCCGGCCTGTTCTTCCAATACCAACTGGCGCGACGCTACGAACGCTACAAGGCCTTCCTGGCGCACCTGGAAACCGTCTGCGCGCAGAAGCTCTATCGCCAATTGCACGCCGCGGACAAAGCCGCTTGATTCTCAACAATAGCGAGGACTCATCATGGGACGCTTCAAAGACATCTCATCGGACGACAGCGGAGAAGGCGGCATCGACATGTCCCCCATGATCGACTGCGTCTTCATCCTGCTGATCTTCTTCATCGTCACCACCACCTTCGTCGAAGAGACCGGCGTGGAAGTCGATAAACCCCAGGCCAAGACGCAGCAACAACTCCAGAAAACCAGCATCCTCATCGCCCTGACCAACAAGGGCGAAGTGGTGTACGGCGGGAAGGAAATCGGCATCAGCGGCGTCCAGCCCGTCGTCAAACGCATCCTCGCCCAGGGCGAAGACGTGCCGGTCATCATCCAGGCCGACACCGCCTCGCAGACCGGCTTATTCGCACGAATCCTGGATGAAGCCAAACTCGCCGGTGCCACGAAAGTGAGTCTGGCGACTCGTTCAACTTCCACCAAATGAAGCAGGTGCCAAATGGCCGCAAGCAAATCCGTTCATTTTGTGAAAGAAGCCGCCCATCGCGTGATGGTGGGCGGCGGCGCGGTCGGGTTGACGCTGGCGTTCTTCATGGTGTTGCCGCTGATGCAGGCGATCAGCAAGCCGCCGGGCAAGGACATGATCGATCACGGCGCGGTCAACACCGGGCAGTTGGAGGAGCCGAAGGAGCCGCCGAAGGTCGAGGAGGAAAAGCCCCCGGAGAAGGAACCCGACCCGCCGAAACTGGCCGACGAGCCGCCGCCGCCGGTGTCGCTGGAACAACTGGACCTGGCGCTGGACACCGGCGTGGGCACGGGCGGATTCCTCGCCGGCGACTTTTCGCCCACCGCGTTGAAAACCATCGTGTCCCAGTCGGAGACGAGCGATGCGTTGTTCGGCATCGACGAACTGGATCAGAAGCCCCGCGTGATTTCGCAGGCCAGTCCGACGCTGAACGCCGAGATTCGCCGCAAGGCGCCCGGCACGGTGTACGTCATTTTCGTCGTCGATCAGACCGGCCGCGTCGTCGATCCGCAGGTGCAGCGCTCCAGCGACGCGGTGTTCGAGAAGGCCGCGCTCAGCGCGGTCAAACAGTGGAAGTTTGAACCCGGCAAGCGCAACGGCCAGCCGGTGCGCTTCCGTATGCGTGTTCCCATTACGTTCCCCAAAGGGTGATAGCCATGAAAAGTTCGCTCCTTATTCGTTGTGTGTTGATCGGTCTGGCGTGGTGTGGCGCGGCGCGGGCGGCGGACGATCCGCCGGCGGTGCCGACGAACCCGATCCCGCTCGGCGCCGAAGAACTGAAGATATGGAACGATCCGCGGTTCAAGGAACAGTTGATCGAAAGTTATAAATCGGTGACGGACCTTGAGCCGAAGGTTCAGCCGAAGGAGTTTGAGCAACTGACGAAGATTTTCGCGTTGATCCAGGACAACAAGATGGACGAAGCGCGTCAGATGATCGAGAAACATATGACGCCGGCGTCCAGCGGCGTGTTCGACTTCACGCTGGCGAACATCTACTTTCAGGACGACAAACTGGGGGAAGCGGCCAGGTGGTATCAGTCGGCGATCAAGAAACATGAAAAGTTCCGCCGGGCGTGGCGCAACCTGGCGCTGATCTTCATTCGTCAGAATGATTTCAGGAACGCGATTCCCGCGCTGACGCAAGTCATCAAGCTGGGCGGAGGCGATGCGGTGACTTACGGGCTGCTGGGTTATGCGTATTCATCGGTGGACGACAATCTGCCGGCGGAATCGGCGTATCGCATGGCGAACCTGCTGGACCCCGGGACGATGGACTGGAAGCTGGGGCTGGTTCGCAGTTTCTTCAAGCAGGAACGATTCGCCGACGCCTCGGCGATGTGCAAACATCTGATCGCCGCCGACCCCACGCGGGCGGACCTGTGGCTGCTTCAGGCCAATGCGTTCATCGGTCTGAATCAGCCGATGCAGGCGGCGGAAAATTACGAGATCGTGGACCGGCTGGGCCAATCGACGGCGGCGAGTCTGAACACGCTGGCCGATATTTACATCAACACGGAACTGTACGGCCCGGCGGTGAAGAACTACATCCGCGCGATGGACCTGGACAAGGAAGGCAAACCGAACCGGGCGATTCGCGCGGCGAAGGTGCTGGCCGCCCGCGGCGCGACGGATGAAACCAAACAGTTGCTGGAACACATCGAAGCCACGTTCACCGCGAAACTCGGCGATGCCGAGCGCAAGGATTTGCTGAAGCTGCATGCGCGTATCGCGATGGCGGAAGGGGCCGGGGCGGAACAGGCGCGGATTCTGGAACAGATCATCGAGCTTGATCCGCTGGACGGGGACGCCCTGATTCTGCTGGGCCAGTATCACGCGGGCATCGGCCTGGACGCGATGACGGCGGCGAAGGTGGCGGACGCGGACAAGGATGAGAAGACCGCCAAGGCGAAGAGTGCGACGGCCAACGATGAAATCGCCCGCGCGGTGTTCTACTATGAGCGTGCCGAGGGGCTGGAGAAGTTCGAGGCCGATGCGAAGGTGCGTCATGCGCAATTGCTGGTCAAACAGGCGAAGTACGCCGAGGCGTTGCCGCTGTTGCGTCGGGCGCAGCAGATCAACCCGCGAGACAACATCGAGCAGTATTTGAAGTCGATCGAGCGCGTGGCGAACGTGCGGGGATGATGATCGGCGGCGGGGGCGATCGGCGGTTGCCTCGCTCCCACCGGATTGACCCGCATTCCGTTTGCCCCAAAGCCGCCGATCAATCATGCGCGATCAAGCGGAGCGTTTTCCATGAAACCCATCGACGGCCAAACGAGCGACGGCGGGTCGGGCGCGAGCCGGCTTCATCGGGTGCTGCTTGCCGCGGGATTCGGATTGTTGTGCGTGTTGGGCGTGTTGCTCGGCTGGCATCGCATCATCAGCCCCGACATGGGCTTTCACCTGTCGCTGGCGCGATGGAGCGTACAGCACGGCTGGGTGCCGATGACCGATCCGCTGACCTACACCGTGCCGGAGAACCCGTGCGTCAATATGCAGTGGCTTTCCGATCTGATGGTGTACGGTATGCACCAGTGGGGCGGGGCGGGAGTGATCGAGGCATCGACCATCGTCGCGACGCTGGGGTTCAGCGCGTTGCTGTTGTTCAGGGCGTTTCGCCGAAACGGTCGGATTTCGTTGTCGGGTTTGTTGTTGCTGCTGCTGTTTTTCCTCGGCAATTTCTGGGAACCCCGACCGCATCTGTTGTCGTGGATTTTCGGTTCGCTCATTCTGTTGATTTTGGAGGAACACGCGCGGGGCGGCGGCAGGCGATGGCTTTGGCTGTTGCCGGTCATCCTGTTGTTGTGGGTGAACATCCATTCGCTGTTCATGCTGGGCCCGGTCATCATATGCACCTATGTTTTCAGCCACGTCGTGGCCGGTCGTTTTCGCGCCCGACCGATCGACAAACGTTTGCTGATCTGGTGCGCGATCGCGGTGATGGTGATTGTGGTCAATCCGTATCACATCCGGGGCGTCCTGTTTCCGTTCGGTCAGTTGGGGGATATTCAGAACGCGGGCATTTTCAAATCCACACAGGTGGGCACCGCCGAGTTTCTCTCGCCGTTCTCGTTCGGGCAGTATGTCATCGACGGATGGTTTGTTCCGTTCCAGTCGCGGCTGTATTGGCAGCTTACAGCGCTGCTCGTGGTGATCGGATGGATCGGCGGCCTGCGGAAATGGTCGCTGTTTGACTGGCTGGTGGCCGCGGGGTTCTTGTACGCATTTTCGCTGGCGAGCAAGAACTTCGGCTACTTCATCATGGCGGTGTTTCCGATGGCCGCGGCGGGACTGGATCATGTCGGTCGGTATTTGGCGATGCGGCTCGGCGGGCGACCGACCGGCTCGGATCGCCCCGCGCCGATTTGGCAAACCATGTGGGCGGGCGGATTGTGCGTGCTGATCGCGATGCTCATCGCGGCGGTGGCATCGGGGCGGCTGAATCAGGCCAGTTGGATGGTCGATCAGCCCGGTGTTGGATTCAACACAGCCGTTCTGCCGGTGAATGCCTGCAAGTTCATCGAAACCCATCACATCGAAGGGCGGCTGCTGAACAGTTGGAACGACGGCGGCTACATCGCATGGACGACCGGGCAAAAGGTGTTCGTTTAC
>JBAYVY010000040.1:0-16455 GCA_041674345.1 Phycisphaeraceae bacterium
CCCATCACATCGAAGGGCGGCTGCTGAACAGTTGGAACGACGGCGGCTACATCGCATGGACGACCGGGCAAAAGGTGTTCGTTTACAGCAACGGCGATTTCATGGGGCCGGAGTTTTATGCCCGGTATGTGCGAAGCCGGGAACCCGGCGGGCTGGAAGCCGCGATCACCCGATGGAAACCGACAGTCGCGGTCGTGCCGTACAAATTGATTCCGTACTGGCTTTATTACTTTCATCGCGCCAAGGATTGGCGCATGGTTTTCTCGGATGAATACGCGGCGGTGTTTCTGCACGAATCGGTGTCGCCGGGGATCGCGGCGTTGCCTCGACCGAAGGCCGGTGAGGATTATCCGATTTACGATCCGGCACGGGCCGAGGCGATCATCCGCCGCGCCGCCGGCGCGCCGGTGCGAGGTATCAGCGGGTGGTTTCTCGGAAGCCGGGGCTATCCGCAGGACGCGGTCGCCAAGGCCGGCTTCTACCTTCAGACCGGCGAGCTGGACGCCTGCATCGGGACGTGCCTGGCGGGGCTGGAGCGGACGCCGTTTCGTATGCCGGACCTGATGCTGACGCTGGGGCACGCGCTGAATGCCCGGCGGTTGTATCCGCTGGCCGACGTGTGTTTCGACACGTTTTTGCGATCGGACGAT
Organism: Phycisphaeraceae bacterium; assembly: GCA_041674345.1. Classification (GTDB taxonomy): domain Bacteria; phylum Planctomycetota; class Phycisphaerae; order Phycisphaerales; family Zrk34; genus JBAYVY01. The sequence goes on from JBAYVY010000040.1 coordinate 651, forward strand.
GAGCCGGTGATTCGGCGGGAAATCGAAGCGATCCGCCGGCGCAGGCGCTGACCGGTCATTTGCGTTTCATGCCCAACATGCTGACGAAGAAGCTGGAAAGCATGGTCTGAAATGAGAGGGCGGCCAAGGTCGCGCCGGGAATGACCAGCCGCATGGTGCGGGCGTAGTCCAGTTCGCCGAAGCCGGTCAGTCGCCAGCGGTTGACCGCGGCCAGCAACAGGGCGACGCCGAACATCAGGCCGATTGACGAAGCGATCAGTCCCCGTTCCAGATTGACCGCTCGGAAGAATCGCGTCAGTCGCGGGTCTTCGGGCAGCAACCCTTCGGCGATGGCGAAGGTCTTGGCGAACAGCGCGAACAGCACCGCCTGATAGCCGCACAGCAGAAAGAGCGTGGCGAACAGCAGCGTGTGCGCGTCGAAGCGCAGCCCGCCGAGGGTCAGGCCGGGCATCGCGACGCCGTAACCGATCACGCCGAGCAGGATCAGCAGCAGCCCCGGCGAGAGGAACAACCATTTCGGGCTGCACATCAGGAAAAATCGCAGCGTGCGCCAGCCGTCTTTCATGGTGCGCAGATGGGGTCGGCGGCTTTTGCGTCCGTCGCGGTGCAGCGTGATCGGAATTTCCGACACCGCTTCGCCCCGCAGACTGGCCTTGATGACCATTTCGGTGGCGAACTCCATGCCGGTGCATCGCTGGTCCAGGCGGTCGTACAGTTCGCTGGTGAAGCCGCGCAGCCCGCAGTAGATGTCGTGAATCTTCGCCCCGAACCATCGCCGCGCCAGCCAGGTGAACAGGGGATTGCCGATCAGTCGATGCGACAGCGGCATGGCGCCTTCTTCGATGGTTCCGCCTCCGCCCGGCAGCCGGCATCCCTGAACCAGGTCATATCCTTCGCGCAACTTTTGCACGAATCGGGGCGTTTCACGAAAATCGTAACTAAGGTCGGCGTCACCCATGATGATGTAGCGACCGCGCGCCGCGGCGATGCCGCCCATCAGCGCGCCGCCGTAGCCCGGTTCGGACACGCGCACCACGCGCGCGTTCAATCGCTCGGCGATTTCAATGGAGCCGTCGGTGCTGCCGTTGTCCGCCACGATGATTTCGCCCACGCCGCCCAGCGCGTCAATACCTTCCCGTGCCTGTTGTATGCACGCACCGATCGTCTCGGCCTCGTTGAGGCAGGGAATCACAACCGAGACTTCGACGGATGAGGGAGTCATAAGTTTCATCATTCCGGTAAGCGGCACGAACGCGATGCGGCGGAACAGGATATTTAGACGCCATCGCCTGGCACGTCAAATAGGCATGAAGATGCGGAACGCCGTTTTCGCCCTCCGAACGGCCAAGCCGATTCCCGCGATTTGGCCGTAAAATTCCGATAAAAATGCGTCCCGCAAATAGGCGGGCAAACCCCATTCGCCTAACGGTATTCTAACGAAAGCAGGATAATCTATATTGTTCGTTTCCTTGTGTGTCGGAGAATTGCATGAATGTCTCGGTGTTCAGCCGGATAGCAACGTGGATGATCTGCGTCACACTGCTGTGCGCCCCTGTTGGCGCGCAGCAGGCGGAGCAGACACCTGCCGCGCCGTCCCCGCTCCCGCTCTCGGAAACGCCGCCCGTACCGGCGGTGGAAATGCCGGCGGCGACCGGCCAGGGGGCGGAGGTACCGATGGCGCCGCCACCGTCGTCGGCGGCGGGCGACCAGTCGTCGGCACCGGCGGGCATGGTGACGCTGAACTTTCCTGAAAACGTCAGTCTGAAAGTGCTGGTCGATTATGTCGGCGCCCGGCAGGGCATCAACTTCATTTACGACCCGTCGGTGGCCGGACGGACGGTGACGATCAAGGCGCCGAAGGCGATCCCCGCCGATTCGCTGATGACGCTGCTGGGCGGGGTGTTGAAGGCCAATGGTTTTGTGATGAGTCCGACCGCCGTTCCGGGAACGATGCGCGTGGAACAGGCGACGACATTGGTGTCCGCGTCGGAGGGATTGCAGGAAGCCGGCACGCCCGCGGAAACCCGCCCGGCGAAGGTCGTCACACGCATGGTGGAACTGAAGCACGCGGGCATCAAGCGGGTGGAACAGATCATCATGCCCTTTCTGACGCCCGGTTCCTCCAACGTGATATCGCTGCCGGAACACAACATGCTGATCATCACCGATTACGCGGCGAACGTGAAGCGGATGGAGGAGTTGCTGGCGGTGGTGGACCGGCCCAACCGGGAAGTGGACGCGCGGTTCGTGCAGATCAAATACATGGAAGCCGCGGATGTGGCGCAGCAGGTGACGCAGTTGCTCATGGGCAAAGCGAAGACGAACGGATTAGGCCCGGACGCCGCCGCCGCGCCGACGCTGGTGGCCGATCCGCGATCCAATCAGGTGGCGCTGGTCGGCCTGCCGGATCAGGTGGGCGAGGCGATGGGCCTGATCAAGTCGCTGGATGTTTCGCTGGGCATGACCACGAAGGTTTATACGCTCAAAACCGCATCGGCGGAGCAGGTGGACCGGCTGATGAAAAAGCTGGTGGGGGAAGTCGCGGCCAAGCACTTTTACAAATCGGCGACGGACAAGGACATGAATCTGTTGATCGCCACCGCCACGCCGGAGATTCACGAACAGATCGAATCATTGCAACGCTCGATGGACAAACCCGTCGCCGACGCGCAAAGCCCGGTTCGCTTTTACAAGTTGCAGAACGCCAAGGCCAGCGAGGTGCTGGACACGCTTCAGAGCATCGAGGGCGAATCGGGGCTTGAAAACATCAGCGTGGACGGGGTGACGTCGGGGCGGGACAAGACCGATGACTACAGCGCGATCAACGGGCCGACCGACCGGAATCTGGACCGGCGCACGCCGCCGGGCGGCATACAGGACCGGGAATTGCCGGACGTGGATGGCGACGGAAGGGGAGGCGGCGGCAAATCGCGGAAGTCGGTGCGGTTGCGCAACGCGCGGGTGATGGCGGATGAGCCGTCGAACACGATCATCGTGGTGGCCGCGCCTTCGATGCAGACGGTGTATCAGAAGTTGATCGAGCGATTGGACGTTCGCAGGCCTCAGGTGCTGATCGAGGCGACGGTGGTTTCGATCGACACGACGAACGGTTTTCAGTTGGGCGTGGAGATATCGAAGGGCGGCTCGCTGAACAAGGGCGAAGGGAAGACGATCAATTTCAGTTCGTTCGGATTGAGCACCGTTGATGCGGCGACGGGGGGGCTGACGCTCAAACCGGGGCTGGGTTTCAACGGGGCGGTGCTGACGATGGACATCGCCAACATCATCATTCGGGCGCTGGAATCGGACGAACGGGTGAAAGTGGTTTCGCGTCCGAGCGTGCTGATTAACGACAACGCCAAGGGCGTGCTGGACAGCGTGAGCAAGGTGCCCTATGCGAGCGTGAACGCTTCGACGACCGTGGCGACGACGAGTCTGGGGGGGTATGCGGAGGCGGGGACGAAAGTCACCATCACGCCGCAGATCAGCGAGGGGGATCACCTGAAGCTGACGTACAGCATTGAACTGAGCAGCTTCGGAGATGTGACCAGCGAGTCGCTGCCGCCGAGCCAGCAGACCAATTCGCTTGAAAGCGAAGTGACGATACCCGACGGGTACACGATCGTGGTCGGCGGGCTGAGACAGGACCACATCACGGAAACGATTGACCGCATACCGATACTGGGGCGGATACCGGTGCTGGAATACCTGTTTTCCAACCGCTCGACCGAAAACAAGCAGTCCACCTTGTTCGTTTTCATTCACGCGGTGGTGTTGCGGGATGACAAGTTCGCGGATTTGAAAGTATTGAGCGGCGACGCGGCGGTGGCCTCGGAACTGAATACGCGTTTCCCGTCCAGCGAGCCGGTGGAGATCAAATAACGGATGACGCAACGACCGAGAGAAACATGATGATCGCAACATCCCCCATTGAGATTCGCATCGAACCCCCGGAAGGCACCCCGCAAGGCACCCCGGAAGGCACCCCGGAAGGCACGTCGAAAAGCACCGCGGAAAGCGTCGCGGCGGTTGCGGCGGGGGACGCGCGGACGGTCGTCGCGCGATTCGACCTGGCGGGCGTGGCGCCGTCGGCGGGGTTCGTGAAGCGCGTGCCCATCGGTTTCGCGCGGCAGAAAAAAGCGCTGGGACTGGCGTCGGACAACGGGCGGATGCGCGTGGCGATGGCGGACCCGTCGGATCAGCAGACGCGCGATGTGCTGCGCCGCTGGCTGGGCGGGGCGATCGAGGTGGTGGCGGTGGATGAAAAGCAGTTGGCGGTGGCGATCAACCAGGCCTACGGGCGTCAGACCGGCGCGGCGCAGGAGTTCGTCGAAAAACTCGACCGCGACTCGGTGATGGAGCAGGTGAAGGATTTGAAGGGTCGGGAGGATTTGCTGAACGTGACCGACCGCGCGCCGGTCATCAAACTCGTGAACCTGATTTTGTTCGAGGCCGTGCAGCAACAGGCGTCGGACATTCACGTTCAGCCCTACGAAGACCGGCTGATGGTCCGGCTGCGGATCGACGGCGTGTTGTTCGACGTGTTCAATCTGCCGGCCGGGATCGCCGAGGAAGTGGTCAGCCGCGTCAAGGTGATGGGCAAGATGAACATCGCCGAGAAACGCCTGCCGCAGGACGGGCGCGCGACCGTGCAGGTGGGCGACCGGGTGATTGATCTGCGTATATCCAGCGTGCCGGCCAGTCACGGCGAGCGTGTGGTGATTCGTCTGCTGGACAAAAGCGCGCGGCTTTACACGCTGGGCGAACTGGGGATGGACGGGCGGACGCTGGGGCGTTTTCGCCGGGCGATCGGCGTGGAACACGGATTGATTCTGGTGACCGGGCCGACCGGTTCGGGCAAGACGACAACGCTTTACGCGGCACTGGGCGAGATCAATTCGACGCAGCGGAACATACTGACGCTGGAAGACCCGATTGAATATCAGTTGGACGGCATCAGCCAGATTCAGATTTCGGACAAGAAAGGCATGACCTTCGCCAGCGGATTGCGGAGTGTGCTGCGACAGGACCCGGACATCGTGATGATCGGCGAAATACGCGATCACGAGACGGCGGTGATGGCGATTCAGGCGGCGCTGACCGGGCACCTGGTGTTCAGCACGCTGCACACCAACGACGCGGCCAGCGCGGTGACGCGGTTGCTGGATTTGGGGATCGAGCCGTATCTGGTGGGCAGTTCGCTGGTGGGGGTGTTGGCGCAGCGGTTGGTCAGGCGGGTGTGTTCGCATTGCGGCAAGCCGCACGCGCCGGGCGCGGCGGAGCTGGAGATGCTGCGGTATGAACCGACGGAGCAGGAGCGGGCGCGGTTTCGCAAGGGGACCGGCTGCGAACGTTGCCGGATGACGGGGTATCACGGCCGGGTGGGATGTTTTGAATTGCTGACGGTCAATGAAGAGATTCGTCGATTGGTGGCGGCGCGATGCACGGCGTCGGAAATCAACGACGCGGCGATACGGGAGGGGATGCACAGTCTGGCGGAGGACGGGCTGATGAAGGTGGGGACGGGACAGACGACGGTGGAAGAAGTGGCCCGTGTCGCTGTGAGGGCGATGTGATGGCGGTGTACGTTTACACAGCTTGGAATGAGGCGGGGCGGAGATCGGCCCCGATTCACGGGACGATCACAGCCGATTCGCCGCGACAGGCGCGGGATCAGTTGCGATCGCGCGGATTGACGATCAAGGAAGTGGCGGAACATGAGACGGGCGGGCGGGCCGGATGGCGCGAACGTTATTTGAGCAGGCGACAGGCGGTGCATGTGACGGGGCTGTTTCAGGAGATGAGCACGCTGCTGGGCGCGGGGATACCGCTGCTGGAGACGCTGGACACGATCACGCGGCAACACACGGGAAGGTTTCAACAGTCGATCATGCTGCTGCGGGACCACGTGGCGGCGGGCGGGGGGCTGGCGGAGGCGATGGGGTTGCAGCCGATGCTGTTCGACGCGCTGTGTCTGAACATCGTGGAGGTGGGGGAAAACGCGGGGACGCTGGACGCGGCGCTGGAGCAGTTGGTGTCGTACCGGCGTCGCTCGGCGGGGTTGAAGAACCGTGTGGCGTCGGCGCTGATGTACCCGTGCATCGTGCTGAGCGCGGGGGTGGTGCTGAGTATTTTCATGATGACCTATGTGATGCCGAACTTGCTGACGGTGTTACAGGCCAGCGGCAAGCCGTTGCCGATGGCGACGGTGGTGGTGAAGGCGATCAGCGATTTTCTGATCGGGTGGTGGTGGGCGTTGTTGTTGGGGCTGGGGTTGGCGGGAGCGGGGATCGGTGCGGTGTTGCGGTCGGAGCGGGGGGGACTGGCGTGGCATCGGTTTCAGTTGAAGGTGCCGCTGCTGGGGGATTTGATACGCAAGCAGTCGATCGCGCGGATGTCGATGGTGATGGCGACGTTGCTGAAGAGCGATGTGACGTTCGTGCGGGCGGTGCAGATATCGCAGCGGACGGTGCATAACCGGGTGTTGCGCGGCGCGCTGGAGGCGTGCGAGCAGGCGGTGATGGCGGGGCGGGATATCGCGGCGGCGTTGGAGAAGACCGCGGCGTTTCCGCCGCTGGTGATACAGGTGTTCGCGGTGGGTCAGGCGTCGGGCCGGTTGGAGTCGATGCTGGACGACCTGGCGTGGGATTACGACACGCAGGTGGAGATCACGTCGGCGCGGCTGACGGCGTTGCTGGAGCCGATCATGGTGATGGGACTGGCGGTGGTGGTGGGTTTCATCGCGTTTTCAACGATATTACCGATATTGGAGGCCGGCGATGTATTGTGAAACTGATTCAAGGTTTTGGAACGGTCGGGTGATGGTTGCGGGAAGCACGCGGCGCGAAGCCGCAAGCGGCGGGCGCGCGCGGCGGGCGGCGGGGGGCTTTTCGTTCATCGAAGTGATGGTGGTGGTGGTCATCATCGGGCTGCTGGCCGGCGCGGTGGCGATGCGGGTGACGGGCTATGTGGAGAAGGCGAAAGAAGCGCGCGTGAAGTCGGACCTTTCGGTGATCGTGACGGCGATCGAAGCGTATCAACTGACCAACAGCCAGTACCCGGGCAACGAGGACGGGCTGGATCATTTGACTTCATTGAAGAACAAGCTGGACCCGTGGGGCCGGCCTTATCAATACAACAGCCCGGGGCCGGGGAGCGAACCGTTCGAGGTGATGACGTTCGGGGCGGACGGTCGTGAAGGCGGCGAGGGGGAGAACGCGGACATGTATTCGTGGCAGTTGGAACAGGAAAAGGCGAAATGATGGCGTGCCGCCGCGGACTGACACTGATCGAGGTGATGGCGGTGGTGGCGCTGATGGGCCTTGCCGCGGGGGCGACGGCGTGGTCGATGGCGGGCGATGTGAGTCGAAACAACCGTCAGGCGACGATCACGCGAATCGAATACGCCGACCGCATGGCGCGGATCGCGGCGGATCGGATGGGCCAACGGTGCGTACTGCGGTTCGACATCGACGCGCAGCAACTGCGGCGGGTGATGACGGACGCGGCGGGCGATGAACAGGCGTCGCACACGCTGGCGCTGCCGCGTGAGTGCCGGCTGGACCGCGTGGTTCGGTCGGGCGATTCGTGTGATTCGGGCCAGACGGAGATCGCGTATTCGACCGGCGGTCGCAGCGCCAGTTACGCGGCGCGTCTGACGTTTGAACGCGACAAGGAATCGGTGTGGCTGGTGTTCGCGGGGCTGACCGGCCAGGTGGTGATCGTGCATGATGAACAGGAAGCGGAAAAGTTGTTTGAGAACCTCGCGACAGGATGGACTGACGCTGATTGAAGTGGTCGCGGCGATCGCCATTCTGGGCACGATTCTCGTCGGCATGGTGCTGGCGAAGTCGCGGCATACGCATCAGCTCGCGCTGGCGGAACGGCGGAGGGACGCGGCGAGGGCGGCGGACGAATTGCTCACCCGATGGTGGGCGAACGGGCGGAACATACCCGTCGAAGCGGAAGGCGGGATGCCGACCGACGCGAAATTGAAATGGACGACGCACGTGGTGGACAACAGCGAGATCGACCCGTTGGAAGCGCGCGTGGTGCGGCTGGAGGTGCGAGACGCCGGCGATGACGCCGCGAATGACCCATCGCTGGTCGTGGTGGATTTGGTGCTGCCGTTGCCGGACCAGACGAACGCGGGGGAGGATCAGCGATGAAGTGTTCGCGCGGATTCACGATGCTGGAATTGCTGATGGCGCTGGCGTTGTCGGCGATGCTGATGATCGGGGTGATGGCGGTGATCGCGCAACTGGGAGCGAAAAGCGTGCGTCAGGCGTCGGCGAATGCGGGGCAGGTGGGAGCGGGGGTACTTCCGGGGGCGGGAATGGAGTCGATGGCGCGGTTGATGGGGGAGGACATCGGGCAGGCGGAACGGGTCGATGCGACCAGGCCGAACCAGTTGGAACTGACCGGATATTGCGGATTGGATGACCAGGGGCGCGGGCGGTCGCACCGTCCGGTGGACGTGGTGTATCGGCTGGAACAGGTCAACGGTCGGACGTGGCTGGTTCGGCGTCAGATGCTGCGGGACGTGCTGACGAATGAGAACATTCAGCGCGATTTGGTGTGCGGCGATGTGACGGGATTCGCCATCAGCCCGGCGAAAAAGTGGGGCGCGGCGAAACCGCAATCCTCCGGCGAATCAAGCAAGCCGGGCGCGGCCAACAAGTCGGGTGCGACCCACAGACCCGGTGCATCGGGCAGACCTGTCGCGCAGCCGCCGGCGGACGATGTGTTGCGATTGAGTGTGCGGATGAAGGACGGCGGGCCGGGGTTGAGCGATCGGATCATCGCGGTGCGATCGGGGGGCGGTTCATGAAACCGGCGCAGGCCCAACGCGGATTCGTATTGCTGCTGACGCTGGCGCTGGTGTTGCTGGCCGGCGGATTGCTCAGCGGACTGGCGCTGCGCAGCGCGACGGCGGCACTGGATACCGAAAGCGCGGTCGAACGATTGCAAAGGCGATGGGCGGTCACGACGTGCCGGGCGACGCTGCTGGAAAACAGCGAGCGGTTGCTCGACGCGGCCGAGCGCGGCGACGAAGATCGTGAAACCGGCGGCGATCATGCCGACCAGACGGGCGCACGGGGCGGCAAACCCGTGGCGGAATGGCGCGTGGCGTGCCGGCTGGCGGGGCTGGATTACGAACTGGTGTTCACCGACGAGCAGGCGAAACTGAACGTCAACGCGCTGTTGCAGCATGAGACGCACGAATCGGCCAGGCGGATCATCGAGCGGCTGTCGGCGGATGCGGGCGCGATGGCGAACGAGCCGGTGACGGTGAAACTGCATGTTCGCCGTGCCGAAAAGGGCGGGGAATCGGAAGGAGGCGGCGGATCGAGTGAGATCGGCGGCTATGGGCAGATATTCGAGAATGTATCGGCGTGGCAACTGATCGACGACAGCGACACCGGCGGCGCAGGAGTGAGCGGGGACGGCGGCGCGGGACTGGCCGGTCGGCTGACCTGCTGGGGCGACGGAAGATTGAACTGGCGCCGGGCGTCGGACGAGGTGCTGCGGCGGGTGTGCGGCGAGGCGTTGAACCGCGGCCAGACCGATCAACTGATGGGCGTTCGCAAGGACGACCCGTTTGCGACCACGGACGAATTGATCGGCCGGTTGAAAGGCATCGGCAAAAAACAAGCGGATGAGTTGAGAAACCTGCTGGCCGATGCGTCCGGCTGTCATGGTTTGTGGGTGATTCAGCGGAGCGGGCAGCGGTCGTGGTACACGCTGGCCGTCGGGTTGGGTACGGTGACGGAGCGCGACCCGGACACCGACGCGCCGGGAAAACTGGCTGTTTCGCGGCTGTACGAGTTTCAATGGTGAACGCCGTGGTGAACGCATGAATGTTCGTCAGAGAAAAAAATGGATGCACGTGTCGGCGGCGGTCATCGCCGTCGGCGCGCTGATCGTGCCGGCGGTCGGATGGATGATGCCCGTCGGCATTGTCGCCGGCGACGCGGATGCCGCGCGGATCAAGCCGCCGGCGGTCGAAAATGAATCGTCGGCGCGGACGCGGACGAAGGTGGAATTGCAGCCGCTGATGCTCATTTGCGACCGGGACTGGCGCAAGCCGCTCGGAGGCGGCGAGGACACCGCGGTGGAAAACACCGGCGACGGCCCGTCGGCGCAACAGGTGTTCATGAATCTGCGATTAATCGGCACGGCGATCGAAACGGGACATTCGATGGCGATATTTCAAAAGCCCGACGGCGCGGTGAGCGTTTGTGCCGAGGGCGGGCGGATGGACGAAGGCGGAACCCGCGTCACGGTCAACAAAATCGTCGGCACGGTGGTGACGGTCAGTTGCGGGGGACAGACGCAGACGCTGGCCATGCCCCAATCACCGGAGACCCCGCAATGATGAACGCGCATTACATCATCTGGGCCGGCGATGAATCGTGGCGGGTCGGCTGCGCGGGCGAAGACGGCAAGCTGCTCATCGAAACGGTGACCGCGGCATCAGCAGTGTCATCATCATCATCGGCGACGGCGGGGGGCGGGGATTCGCCGGTCAACCGGCATTCGACCGCGAACCCGGATTGGACCTCGCTGGCGCAGGCGGCCAAACGCCGACTGGCGGGCATGGGCTATGTGGATCAGCCGGTCGTGCTGGCCGTGCCGTCACCGTGGTGCTTGTGCGCGCGGATCAGCACGCGGGACATGGAGCGGGGCAATCGTCAGCGCGCGATCGGGTATCTGTTGGAGGAACACCTGCCGATATCCGCCGAGGACATGATCGCCGATTACGTGGACCTCGGCGACGGCGAAGCGCTGGGCGTTTGCGGCGAATATGCGAAACTGCGCGCCATCGTCGATGTGCTGGAAACCGCGGACATTCCCGTGCGGCACATCTGCCCGCAGGCGATGCTCGTCGCCGGTTTCGCCGTCGCGGTCCACCCGCGACTGGATGTGCTGCTGATTGGTCCAAACGGCGCGCCCAGCGACTCGCCGGGATACGATTGGATCGGCTTTGAACGCGGCAAACCGGCGTCGTGGTCGTGGATGGCCGATGACAACGAAGCGATGGGACACCGGCTGGCGGAGGCGGTCAAACAAAGCGATCAGCGGCTTGGACTGGTGGTGGTCGGCGACGATCAACCGACACGCGACCTGCGCGGAGGAATCGGCGACCGACTGGACCGACTGACACTGCAAGCCCCCGAGGGGAAAGTCGGAAGTCGGAAATCGGAAGTGGGAAGTCGGAAAGCGGAAGGCGGAAGTAAGGAGACAACCGCATCACTTCCGCCTTCCGCCTTCCGACTTCCCACTTCCCCAGGAACCCTCGCGCACGGCGAAGCCCCGGTCAATGCGGATCAGGCGGCGGCGGTGCAGGCCGGTCGATTGCTCGATGAACAAACCGCGCCGTGGGTGGACTTCCGCTGCGACAAACTCGCGGCGGCGGATCAGTATGGCCGCTATCGCCGGTCGCTGGGTTGGCTGGCGGCGGCGGTCGCGCTGTTGCTGGTGAGCGTGATCGGCGTGACGCAATGGCGCGCGGCGAGATACGCCCATCAACGGCATCAGTTTGAAAACCGGCAGGCGGAGGTTTTCAAACAGGCGTTGCCCGGCCAGCGCGTGCCGGTGTATGTCAAGGGACGTTTGCAAAGCGAGCAGCGCAAACTCGCCGGCCTGGGCGGGGCCGAGTCCAACGAAGCGACCCGTGCGACATCGGCGCTGGTGCATTTGCACGGGGTGTTGAGCGGATTGCCGACTGACGTGCCGTTCCGCATTCTGGATTTGAGCATCGAACCGGACCTGATCCGCGTGGACGGACAGGCCGCCGGCCACGTCGAGGCCGAGCGGTTGATCGCATCGTTGCGGCAAACAGGCGCGTACGACGTGGATTCGCCGAAGACGCAATCGTTGAAAGACGGGGGCGTGAGTTTTCTGTTCACCGCCAAGCCGCACACTGAATCGGCGGGCAAGGGAGCGACGCCATGATGTCACCCAAACAACAGGCGACGCTGGCGTGCATGGTGCTGGCGATGCTGGCGCTGACAGCGGCATGGAGCGTTCGCGCGATGATGACGCAGCGCGCCGCCGCGCTCATCGCCGCCGATGATCTGGGCGAGTGCGGGCGTTTGGCCGCTTCCATCGAATCACTGCGGGACAAACCCAAAATCGCCTCGGCGCAGGACATGGGCATCGAACTGCTGGGTCAGCGCATCGCCGCCGCTTCGCAACAGGCGACGCTCGACCCCCAGTCCCTCGAAGGCGTTTACCCGCAAGCATCCCGGCGGCTGGGCAACACCTCATATGTGCAGAAGCCCACGACGCTGGCGTTGCGTAACGTCAAGCTGCCGCAACTGGCCGCGTTTTTGTATCATCTGACCGAAGGCGAGTCGGGGCTGAATGTACGCGATCTGCGTTTGCGCGTGCCGCGCGGCCAGACCGCGTCCGACGTGTGGGACGCCGAGGCCACCATCACTTGTCTGATCTATCAACCCCCGGCGAACACGCATCGTCGGCCGTGAGAACGCATATGCTTCGCAAAACGATTGTGACCGGATGTCTGTGCATGGCGATGCTGATTGGCGCCGGCTGTGATTCATCGCGCAAAACCGTCGGCTCGCCCGCGGGGGAGTATCGCACCATGGCCGTCGCGCCGCTGCGCGACACCGATGCCGCCCAACGCGCCAACGAAACGGGGCTGACCCACCTGGCCGCCGGGGAGTTGGACAAGGCCGCCGCCGCGTTCAAGGAAGCGCTGGCCGCCGATGTGGACTACGGCCCGGCGCATAACAATCTCGGCAAGGTTTATTACTTGCAGCGCGACTGGCACAAAGCCGCGTGGGAGTTTGAATACGCCAGGGAACTGCTGCCAGGCGACCCCGGCCCGCACAACAACCTGGGTCTGACGCTGGAGAAAAAAAGCAGCCGATTGGACGACGCGATCGACGAATACCGCATCGCCGTCGGACTCGCCCCCGCCAACATGCAGTACGTCGGCAACCTCGCCAAGGCGCTGGTGATTCGAGGCGACAGGACGGATGAACTGCGCGCCCTGCTCAAGCAACTGGCCGAGAAAGACACCCGCGCCGACTGGCTGATCTGGGCCAGACAACAACAGGCCGGCCTGGGCGTGAAATACGAATAGCGGGAACGTTTCACCCCATCCCATCGACACGCGGCGGCGAGATTCTCCGGCACCTGGCTTTGGGGTTGATTCCGCCCCTTTCTCGCAGTGGCGAAAACGCCTTAATCCCCTACTTGTCTAAATGCGGAATAGCAGGACGAAAAACAATCTCGGGATTGATGCCATGTCGGGTATGATATGCTTATGATTGTCGAACAGTTCGGAGGTTGTTAACAATTGGCACACGAAAAATATCGAACAATCTCGTTATTTAGCGGAGGTATGGGGCTGGATATTGGTTTGGAACAAACCGGCCGGTTTGAAGTGCTTGCTTGTGTTGAAAAGATTCCCGCATTCTGCCGGACGATACAAATCAATCGCGACCAAGGTCGTCTTTCTCCCAATCTCAAAGTGTTCGAGGGGGATATCAGCAGCATTGATCCTTTGGATATCTTGCGTGAAATCGGCGTCAAGCCGGGGGAGATTGATCTTGTGGTGGGGGGGCCGCCGTGTCAGTCATTCAGTACGGCTGGCAAACGTCGCACCACGGAAGATCCGCGAGGAACGCTGCTGTGGCAATTCCTGCGATACATTGAGGTAATTCAACCCCGTTTTTTTTAATGGAGAATGTTCGGGGTTTGTTGTCCGCGGCACTGCACCATCGGCCCATCGCTGATCGTCCCGACAAAGGAGGAATGCCGTTGGACCGTGATGAGGAGCCGGGATCTGTGGCGCGATTGTTCGCGGATGATTTGCGACGTGTTCCCGATGCCCGATATCACATGGATTGCTTCGAGGTAAATGCCGTCAATTATGGTGCCCCGCAGATCAGGGAACGCGCGATTTTCATTGGAAACAGGTACAACGCGAGGGTGGATTTTCCCGATCCAACACATGGCATGAAGGAAAACGATGGAGATACGGCAGGGCGGCTTTTTGAATGTGCTGAAGATGTCCCACTAAAGCCGTGGGCCACACTCCGCGATGCCATCGGAGATTTGCGGGAGGATCATCCTCTTGTTCTTGATTTCAGTCCGAGGAAGAAAAAATATCTGAGCATGATCCCGCAAGGATCAAATTGGCGGAGTTTGCCGATTGGAATGCAACAAGAATCTATGGGCAGAGCTTGGTACGCCAAGGGCGGGCGATCAGGTTGGTGGCGGCGATTGACCTTTGATTTGCCGTGTCCCACTTTGGTCACGATGCCGAATCACGCCAGCACATCTTTGTGCCATCCTGTTGAAACACGGGCGTTGTCAATACGTGAATATGCGAGAATTCAAGAGTTTTCGGATAATTGGATATTTGCGGGCACACTCGCGGAGCAATATGCACAAGTTGGAAACGCTGTTCCGATTCGCCTTGGCCAGATGGCGGGTCATATCATCGCGGATGCGTTGGACTCACTTAAGCAAAGACGCTGGCTGGCATATGAGCATGAACCCGGGGCATTTCGGACGGTTTATGTGCAGTCTCATGTACGCACAAGGCAATGGTTTAAGAAGGGCGAAATTTTCGTATGGGAAGATGGCGAGGAAAATGACGGCGCGATGTACGTTGCGCCCAAGACGAAACGCAGAGTGAATATGTTGCAGTAAGCGACGATTTGGAAAGAGGTATGTAGCGATGGCACATGGGCATTCGGGGCTTCCGCGTCCGGCAAAACGCATTATTACAAAAGCGAATCTTTTGGCGGATTTACAGGCGGTTGATGCGTCCGCGGATGCGACGCGGCGTATCCTTGCGATGGAGGTCGAATTCAGACGCCGTATGTCGCTGCATGTCGGATCGCTGCCGACAAAAGACGCGAAGTTTGATAAGTTCAAAACAAGTCCGTTTGTGCTGATGATCCACTGTCTGCAACGCGGTTACAAAAAAGTCAGCGAGATTGAGGCGGATATTCTTCCGGCCAAGCAATTCTCGTCAATGGAAACCTCAGCGGGTCGCATGGTTGAACTGGTCGCCATGCCACCATATGGATGGGAGTTCGTGCCGAGTGAAATGCACTCGGTGAATTCAGCATTGGATGGAAAGCGACTCGTGGCGGACAAGCTGTTTTTGACGACGCTCAAGAGTGGCCCGCGATGCTTAAACGATGAAATGAGTGAAAACTTTGCCGATGCGATCGTGGCGCATTGTGTCACTTGGGCATCCAATGCCAACGTCAAAGTGATTGA
Source organism: Phycisphaeraceae bacterium (assembly GCA_041674345.1). GTDB lineage: Bacteria > Planctomycetota > Phycisphaerae > Phycisphaerales > Zrk34 > JBAYVY01. Next base: position 15,921 of record JBAYVY010000040.1, read on the forward strand.
CTTCACATATGGGGTTCTTTATGGAACCCAAAAGCAATCGAATAAAAAAGACTGACATATTCTCCGAAATTTAAAGGAAAAATTGCCTCCCGGCTCGATGAAAGTCTGCCCGGAAGGCCGGTGGGATTGTCGATTCACGAAAGATCATATTGATGTGACCGTCGCGATTCGGATTGGTGCTGATTGGTGGCGGCATCTTGGAGGGGATCATGGACTTGTGGAGATATGCGTCGCCATGATTCGTGCCTGTGTTGCACCTGGCGATAGTGACAAACCCAACCATTCATATGTCATTTCGGATTTGGCTCAAATTGTGTCAATGTCCACGGTGTCGGCGGATTTCAACACCAGCATTCTTCAACGAAGCCAACTGCCTTGGCTGTTCTTTTTGGCGAGACATTTTCGCGATGATTGTCGCAACTCAAGTAGAAATGTCCCCTGTTTGGACTCAGTAGAAGTGTCCCGTGTTGTGGTTCGCCGGGACCGGCGCAGCGGAGGCAAGGGCGCAGCCCGCAGCCGTAGCGGAGCCGGTCCC
>JBAYVY010000041.1:0-15960 GCA_041674345.1 Phycisphaeraceae bacterium
CCGGATCGAATACGTTTGCATGGCATCGTCCTGGATGCCTGGATTATCGGATGACGCGGGCCTCCGGGTTCAATATCCTGTTCAGCCCTCATCCCGGGAAGTTATTCCGGCCACGTTCCTAAGCGGCGGGCAGTCATTTCAAATCCGTCGTGGCGATCGCTTCCATCGCGTAATCATCGAATCCGCCCGCGACGCAGCGCTGATGCGCCAGCCCCGCGATCATCGCCGCGTTGTCCAGGCAGTAATCCATCTTCGGCACACGCACGTCGAGTTGATGGCGTTGCCCGTATTCGACCACGCGCCGGCGCAACGCCGAGTTCGCGCTGACACCCCCGCCGATCAATAGTGATCGCGGCGTTTCGCCGGCGTCGGTCAACCGTTGCCGCGCCCGGTCGATCTTGGCGATCAGCACATCGACCACCGCCTGCTGAAACGCGGCGCAAATATCGGCTTTTTCCGTGTCGTTCAGTGCCGACGCATCACGTTCAAACGTGGCATTCGGCCCGCGTCCGACCGGGTGGCCCCGCACGTGATACAGCACGGCGGTTTTCAAACCGCTGAATGAAAAATCGAGCGAGTCAGGGTCCAACATCGTGCGCGGGAATGAAATGTTCCGGGGGCGGGGGTCGCCTTGTTGCGCGATGCGATCGACGATCGGCCCGCCGGGAAAGCCCAATTGCAAAATCGCGGCGACTTTGTCGTAGGCCTCGCCCACGGCGTCGTCGATGGTCCGGCCCAGCAGCCGCACTTCCGGGGGCCGCGTGGTCATCGCATCATCCAGCGCGTACAGCGACGTGTGCCCGCCGCTGACCACCAGCCCCAGCGCGGGGTACGTGATCGGCCCGGCGTCCAGCGCCCCGGCATACAGATGCGCCCGCACGTGATCCACGCCGATCAGCGGCTTGCCCATCGCCCACGCCAGCGCCTTCGCCGCCGAGACGCCCACCAGCAGCGAACCGATCAGCCCCGGCCGATTGCCCACCGCCACCGCGTCGATGTCACCGAGCGACACCTTCGCCTCGCCGAGCGCTTCATCGAGGATCGGCAATATTTTTTCAATGTGCGCCCGGCTGGCGATTTCCGGCACGACCCCGCCGAACTTGCGATGCAGATCATGCTGCGACGCGATGACATTAGACAGCACGTCGCGTCCGTCGCGCACGACGGCGACGGCGGTTTCATCGCAGGAGGATTCGATGCCGAGAATGAGGGAGGTGGGGGTGTTCATTGCGGGGAGCTGTCGGATTCATCCGCATCCGTGGCGGATGGAGGTTCGAGGTTTGTCAGGTTGTCAGCGTCGGGTTGATTTTTGGCACGGTATGAGCAAATCATACAATCACAGGTGTTGGGTTTACAAAAGTGCCTGACTCCGTGCAATCTGGGGCCTGCGCGATCAAACTTATGAAAGATGCGGTACAGGTTTTCTTCTTCGTGCGTACCATTGCGATTGTTCTTTTCAACATACCGCCGCAAAGCATATGCGGCCACGTCCGCCAGTTGAATCGCCGATGCGAAAGCGCTGTCCACGAAAAACGGAACTTCAATCACGTGCCGCACCATGCCCCAAGGATGACCCTGTTGGCGGAAATGAGACAGGAGTTTGATGCAATTGTTTTCGTGTGTGGGTTCCTTGTCCACGACCAGCATTCCGTTTTCGGGGCTTTGGGAGTTGCCGGTTCGTTGGTATCGGGTCAGGAACATGTCGAAGCGGGAAACAACCTGCGTGAAGTTGTTTTGCATTCCGTCGGTTTGCCCCGTCATGGCGAACAGATGTTGCTTGTCCAGTACCTCGGCGAACAGGCGTATGCCGTCGTGTGAGCCGATCAGATCGAGCGTGTCGATGAAAAGCCGGTTTCGTTCGAGCCGGGAAAGATGAACAAAAGCGGCGGTGTCCCTGAACTTTTTCTGTTTTTTCTCTCTGGCCCTGCCGGTCAACGATTTCAGCTTTTGCTGACGAAGTTCCAACACCGCCTGTCTTCTTGCCGCACGATCAAGTTGGAGGAAGTCGGGTATTTCATCCTGTTCATTGATGTTGGTGCAGAAATCTTTCGCATGGAGTTCAAAGAGGGGTTGTCCCGGACAGGCATACTTGTTTTTCAGGCCGGTCACTCGTTTTTCAATGGCGAACCATGTTCCCTCGTGAACACAAACCCCAAGCGTGGCGAACAAGGCGCGATCGCCGCCGAGTTTGGCATCGCCCGAAGAATCAATGTAGAGCAAAAACACATTTGCCCCCTAAAAAAAGGAGGCCCGGGGGGAGCGTTAGCTCCATCGATCCGTTGAGGATCTCCCAAGCCGTTAATAATCATATCGTACCAAGCCCTATTGTCAATGAATATCGTTTGCGAAACATATCGGCATCACGGCGCGGCGGGAGCGGGTTCCGCTTGTTTCTCGGCGGTTTTGTCAACGGGCGCGGCGGTTTTGTCGGAACTTCCGGGGGCGCTTTGCTCCGGCTTGGAAGAGGCGGTTTCGGCCTTTACTTCCGGGGGCGGGGGTTCTTTCCCCGTTTCCAGAATCTTTTCTTCTTTCGCCAGTTCCTCGTCGATTTTGCTGATGCCTTCCCGGAGGCGGATTTTTTCGCGTTCCAGGTTGTCTTTGCGGGCGATGTGTGTGAAGAGATTGGCGTCGCCGGGGCCGACCTTCTCAAACTCGCCCGTGCCGAGTTTCACGATCATGCTCTTCAACGCCGCGGCCAGTTGCGGGTCGGCCAGGTGTTCGTTGATCCAGTCCGGCGAGACCTTGCCGTCGGCGGGCAGATGAATGTTGTTGTCCCGGCGGACCTCGACCATCTTCTTCTGCTGATCGAAAGTCATCGGCACATAAAATCCGTCCGTCGGGTCCACGCCCCATCGCTCGGCGTTGGGCAGGCGATGGATGTTTTGTCCGTTGGGCATGTAGTAGAGCGCGGTGGTGAGTTTGATTCCCCCGGCTCCCTTGTCCAGCGGGATGATTTGCTGCACCGATCCCTTGCCCACGGAACGCTCGCCGAGAATCACAGCCCGGTTGTTGTATTTCAGGGCGCCGGCGAGGATTTCGCTGGCCGACGCGCTGCCCCCGTTGACCAGCACGATCATCGGGAAATCGGGCAGTGTGCCGTCCTTCTCGGCTTCCCACTTGCGTTCGGGACTGGCGCGGCCCCGGGTCGAAACGATCACGCCGCCCGGCAGGAACAGGTCGCCGATCTTCACCGCGCTGTCCAGCAGCCCGCCGGGGTTGTATCGCAGATCGAGGATCAGGCCGTTGATCGGCCCCTGCGCTTTCAGTTCGTCGATCGCGGCGACCAGCGCGTCGTAAGTCGGCTCGGAAAACTGCGTCATGCGGATGTAGCCGATGCGATGTTCCGCGTCCAGCAGATAGTGCCAGTGACCGGCGGGGTCGCGGTCGATGCCCCGGATCGTGGCGATTTTGACTTTGGCGCGGACGATGGTGATGTCGTGATCGGCTTCGCCGGAGCGGCGGATGCGGAGGGTGACGGGGGTGCCTTCCTCGCCGGTGATTTTTTTGACCGCTTCCTCGGTGCTGACGTTTTCGAGCGATTCGCCGTTGACCGAGAGGATCAGGTCGCCGGCGAGGATACCGGCTTTGTAGGCGGGGGAGTCTTCGATGGGCGCGACCACGCCGATGTGGTTGTCGCGCTGTTCGATTTCCGCGCCGATGCCGGAGAAGGTTCCGGTGGTGATGGTTTCAAAACTCGCGAGTTCCTCGGCGGTGAAATACAGGGTGTAACGGTCGTCGAGGGTATCGACCATGCCGTTGATCGCGCCTTCGGTGAGTTTTTCCTCGTCGGGCTGATGGACGTAGTAGCGGGCGATCTGCGAATGCACGTCCACCAGACGATCGACGAAACTGAACGAATCGGCGCCGGTGGCCAGGACGCGGGGAATCCAGTAGCCGAGCATCACGCCGATCAGCGAGGCGATCAGAATGAACTCGACGGTCAGACGGCGGCGGGTACGCTGGGTCATGTCGGTCAACTCCGTGAAACGGGAATGGATGATTGTACGTTCGCAGGCGGGGGGAGTCGATTCGGCCCGGCGGGGCGGGAATGACGCGATGAATCACCAAACACCAATGACGAATGACCAAATAAGTTTCAATCACCAATGACCAATGAAAACCGGCGGACGTCCGTTTTGGTCATTGAATATTGGAGTTTCTTTGGTCATTCGTCATTGGAGTTTGGTGATTCCGCCACTGTGCGAACGCCAAACCCGCTAAGATGTTCATTACATATGGCTGACTATCGCAAAAACGTGTCGGTGATTCAAGAGCGGGCGGTCCTGGCGGCGGTGCTTTGGCCCGGCATGGAGATCGACCACCGCGATCCGCTGGGGGAGCTTCGCTCGCTGGTCGATACCGCCGGCGCGATCACCGTCGCGGAGGTCATACAGGAGCGCAAAGCCCCCGACGCCTCGACGTTCATCGGCAAGGGCAAGGTCGAGGAACTCGCGGCCCTGTGCAAACTGCACCAGGCGGATGTGGTGATTTTCGAGAATGACCTTTCGCCGGCGCAGTTGCGCAACATCGAAGAAATCGTCGAGAAGAAAATCATCGACCGCAGCGAACTGATCCTCGATATTTTCGCCAACCGGGCGCGGACGCATGAAGCGAAGTTGCAGGTGGAAATGGCGCAGCTCGAATACACCTACCCCCGCCTGACAGCGATGTGGAGCCACCTCGAACGCATCACCGGCGGATCGCCGGGGGGCGTGGGCACGCGCGGGCCGGGCGAACAACAGCTCGAAATCGACCGGCGAATCGTGCAGCAGCGCAAGAGTGAATTGAAGCGCGAAATCGACAAGGTGCAGGCGCGCAAGCGAAGAGAAGTGGCGGATCGCAATATCGACTTCGTGACGGTGGGCCTGGTGGGCTACACCAACGCGGGCAAGAGCACGCTGTTCAACACATTGACCGACGCCGGTGCATATGCCGATGACAAATTGTTCGCCACGCTGGACACGCGCACCCGGCGGTGGGATTTGGGCGGGGGCGACAGCGTGATGTTGAGCGACACGGTGGGTTTCGTGCGCAATCTGCCGCACCATCTGGTGGCCAGTTTCCGCGCCACGCTGGAGGAGTCGATTCACAGCGACCTGCTGCTGGTGGTGCTGGACATCGCCGATGCGCAGGTCGAGCAGCATTTGAAGACGGTCAATGAAGTATTGGAACAGATCGGCGCGGGGGATCGGCCTCGCGTGTTGTTGCTGAACAAGACCGATCGTTTGGAGGACAACGCCGAGGTGCTGGTGTGGACCGGCCGTCACGCCAACGCTCTGCCGATCAGCGCGAAGATCGGCGTGGGCATGGACAAACTGATTGAAGTCGTTCGGCAACACGCGCACGGCAACATGCTGGAACTGACGCTGCGTTTGCCGATGCGCGAGGGAAAAGCGACGAGTTTTCTGGAAAGCCGGGGCACGGTGCTGGACCGACAATACGACACCGATCACGTCACGATGCGCGTCCGCATCGGCAAACGACAGATGGACCAGTTGAAAGCGACGGGGGCGAAGTTCACCGTGGTGAATGACGAATGACGAAATCCGAATGACGACCCCCGGAAGTGAATGACGAAGCTCGAATGACGAATGACCAAACGCATCAACGCCCATCGTCCGAATAGCCGCGCGGTGGCAACCCGCGGCTCATTCTGTACGCTGCTGAAAGATATCTGGGTATCGTTCTCTCAATGATCTCATGGCGTCCGCACCTTCTTCTTCGATGGCATCAAATTGTGCCTTTAGCTTGAGCCACAGTTCCATTTTGCAAACATTAGTCTGCGGTTTTCCCTTCTCATACGTTGTTATGGCGTAGAGTGCGCCGGTGCTGGGGTCTTTAGCTTGTTGGACAATGTCGAGTGAAATATCCTTCCCGATTTCCCACATAGCTGAGTAATTACCGTTCGGGTCAAGGATGTAAACTTCAATTACTTTTTTCATCTCGCTCGCTTTCCCAAAAACTTCATCCATAATCGAGAAGAACGTGGGATCTCGCGGTTTATCAAAATTGTCGAGTATTTTCTGTAAATCGATATGTTCCAGCGTGGAATTGCTGATTCTAATGCGTTTTTTGGTTGCCGCTTCAACAAAAATCGGTTCCCCGCCTTTCACTTTCCAGCCGGGATCAATGATTTCGATCGCATGAATTAGTGCAGAGGTTATATTCTCGCCATCAGGGGTGAAATGCTCAGGTCCGAGCTTGATTGTTTGATGCTTGTGATTGAAGTTGAGATATAAACTCCAAGGGGTAACAGGTTTCGCACCATTCGCATAAAATCCCATGACATAGCCAACTATTCCGATCACTGAATTCTCATGCATGGCATAGACGAGTCGATTTTCATCTCGAACGATGTATAGACTCCAACGAAACCCGATTGATTTGCCGAATAGTTTGCTTAACAGGTTCATGGTTTGTCTCCACACGGACAATCTAAAACCGGCAACTTTTCTGCTATCGTGTGCCCCATAAATGGAATGGGCTTCAGAGATTTTCTGCGTCAGGCGGACCGCGGGTTGCCACCGCGCGGCTGGACGGATGATGAGTGCTGCTCGTTTCGTCATTCGTCATTCGTCATTCGGGCTTCGTCATTGATTCGTCATTCGAGTTTCGTCATTCGTCATTGCGGTCCTCCGCTGTCGTTCGTCATTTCGACCCTGGGTCGCGGCAGCCCCAAAAAGTTCGCTAACAACACAGGCCCCTCGACGGTCAGGAAACTTTCGGGATGGAACTGCACGCCTTCGACCGGGGCGCGATCCCATTTGCGGCGAAGGCCCATCACTTCGTTTTCCTCCGTCCAGGCGCTGACGGTCCATTGCGATTCGTTGATGGTGCTGCGATCGACGACCAGCGAGTGATAGCGCGTGGCGGTGAAGGGGTTGGACATGCCCCGGAAGATGCCTTGCGAATCGTGATGGATGGGGGAGGTTTTGCCGTGCATGAGACGGTAGTTGCGGTGGACGGTCATGCCGTGGGAGTAGCATATGCACTGGTGTCCGAGGCATACGCCGAGGATGGGAACGCGGCCCTCGAAGCGGAGGATGACATCGTTGCTGACGCCGCCCTCGGCGGGGGTGCAGGGGCCGGGCGAGATGATGATGTGCGACGGCAAAAGTTTTTCCGCATCGTCGGCGGTGATCTTGTCATTGCGCACGACTTTGAGATCGAGCGAGGGGTCGAGTTCGCCGATGCGTTGGACGAGGTTGTAGGTGAAGGAGTCGTAGTTGTCGATGAGGAGGATCATGGGGATATTGTAGTCGGAAACTCGAATGACGAAATTCGAATGACGAATCAAACTGGAAGCTTGAAATCCGAAACAAAGCCGCGACCGCCCCCGGAAATGGTCGCGGTCCCCCGTTTCGAGTTTAGCGTTCCGCTGTCGAAGCCGTCGGACTTCGGATTTGATTCATCATTATTCGGGTTTCGTCATTCGTCATTTGGGATAAAATCGTGGGATGGACCAGGAACAAGCCAAACAGCGTGTGGAGGAATTGCGGGCGCAATTGCGTGAGCATGAGTATCGGTATTACGTGCTGGCGGAGCCGAGCGTGACGGATCGGGAGTACGACGGGTTGCTGGCGGAGCTGGAGGAATTGGAGCGGCAGTGGCCGGGGCTGCGGACGGAGGATTCGCCGACGCGGCGAGTGGGGGGCGAGCCGATCGGGGGGTTTGTGACGGTGGCGCACGCGGTGGGGATGATGAGCATCGACAACACTTACGATGAGGGGGAATTGCGTGCGTGGGGGGAACGGGTGGGGAAGAGGTTGAGGGAAGACGAGGGGCACTTCGTGCCGCCCGCTAAACGGGGGGGCGAACTTCCGGGGGCGGGGCTACGTTTTGTTTGTGAGCCGAAGGTGGACGGGGTGGCGGTGTCGTTGCGGTATGAGGAGGGGATGTTGGTGCGGGCGGTGACGCGGGGGGACGGTCAGCGTGGGGATGATGTGACGGCGAATGTTCGGACGGTGCGGGGGGTGCCGTTGAGATTGAGAGAAGAAGGACGCTTCGCGTCACCCGCTAAACCCCCGGAAGTTTTGGAGGTGCGTGGTGAGATATACATGACGTTCGCGGGGTTTGCGAAGATGAACCTGGAGCGGGAGGAATCGGGGGAAGCGATGTTCATGAACCCGCGGAACGCGACGGCGGGTTCATTGAAGCAACTCGATTCGCGGATCGTGGCGAAGCGGGATTTACGGTTTTTCGCGCATGGCCTGGGGGAGGTTTCACCCCCGGAAGTTTTCGGATCGCACAGCGCGTTCCTTGAAGCGATCAGGGCGATGGGTTTGCCGGTGAATGAGCGGATCGAGGTGGTGGGGAGCATGGATGAGGTGTGGGGATACATTCGGAAGTTTGAGGGGGAGCGGCGGGGATTGGGGTATCCGGTCGATGGGGTGGTGGTGAAGGTGGATTCGGTGGAGCAGCAGAAGGTGTTAGGGGTGACGAGCAAGAGTCCGCGGTGGTGCATCGCGTACAAGTATGAGCCGGACCAGGCGAAGACGAGGTTGGTGAAGGTGGATTGGCAGGTGGGGAAGACGGGGCGGTTGACGCCGCGCGCGACGATGGAGCCGGTGCTGCTGGCGGGGACGACGGTGAGCCACGCGACGCTGCACAACGCGGATGAGATCGCGAGGAAGGATATACGGATCGGGGATACGGTGGTGATCGAGAAGGCGGGTGAGATCATTCCGCAGGTGGTGAAGGTGGAAACGGAACAACGAACGGGACATGAGAAGAAGATCGCGCCCCCGGAAGTGTGCCCGAGTTGCGGCGGACCCGTGGTGAGAGAGGAAGGCGAGGCGGCCCACCGGTGCGTGAACGTCGAATGCCCGGCCCAGTTTCGTGAAAAGCTGATTTACTTCGCGGGGCGCAAGCAGATGGATATTGACGGACTGGGGGAAAAGCTGGTCGATGCGCTGTTGGAGAAGGGCTACGTCAGGCATTTCGCGGATGTGTATGGATTGACGGCGGAACAACTGGCGATGCTGCCCCGCATGGGCGAAAAAAGCGCGGCCAATGTGATCGAAGGCATTGAGGCAAGCAAGAATCGCGGCTTGTCGCGCGTGTTGGGGTCGCTGGGCATCCGGCACATCGGCGCGGCGACGGCGCGCTCGATCGCGGGACGATTCGCGGATGTCGATGCGCTGAGGGAGGCGGATGCGGAACGATTGGCGGAAGTGGAGGATGTGGGGCCGATCGTGGCGGGATCGTTGTACGATTGGTTGCACAGCGACGCGGGGCGGGCGGTCGTGGAGGGATTGAAAATGGCGGGAGTGGATTGGAAGTCGCGGGAGTATGTGGACGAAGGGACGAAGGGAATAAGGGACGAAGGGAATAAGGGACGAAGGGACGAAGGGAATAAGGGAAGAAGGGAAGAAGGGACGAAGGGAATAAGGGACGAAGGGAGGAACGTGTTCGATGGCAAGACGGTGGTATTGACCGGGACGTTGGCGCATTTCGCGCGGGAGGAATTGGCGGAGAAGTTGCGGCAATTGGGGGCGAAGGTGACGGGCAGCGTGTCGAAGAAAACGGACAGGGTGATCGCCGGCGAGGAGGCGGGATCGAAACTGGACAAGGCGCGGGAATTGGGTGTGGAGATTTGGGATGAGAAGCGGCTGATGAAGGAGTTGGGGGATGGATGAGGACGATGTCAAAGGAAAACCGACGCGGGGAAGGGCATGGAGGCAAACGCATTCTCATTTTTTGATTAACCGCAGAGACGCAGAGAAGAAAATTGGAACCACAGATAAACGCGGATTAACACAGATCAGATTGGATCAAAATCAATCCGCGTTCATCTGTGGTTACTATTTTTTTGTTTTCTCTGCGTCTCTGCGGTTAATTCCCGTCTGCTTTGCGACCGATGCGCGGTCGCCGATCATTCTTCGGCCGGCGCGAAAATGTCGCGCTGCGTCAGATCATCAAGCAACACCTGCACGGAATCTTCGATGCTCAGCTTGTCGGTGCGGAGTTCGATTTCGGGCTTGACCGGCGCTTCGTAGGGATCGTCGATGCCGGTGAAGCCCTTGATCTGGCCGGCGCGGGCCTTTTTGTAAAGCCCCTTGGGGTCTCGCAGCTCGGCGGTTTCGATGGGGCAATTCACATACACCTCGATGAACGGAATCTTCGCATCGTCGTGCAGCTTGCGGGCGGCGTCGCGGTCGGCGATGTAGGGGCTGATGAAACTGGCGATGGTGATGACCCCCGCGTCGGCGAACAGCTTGGCGACCTCGCCGATGCGTCGGATGTTCTCAGCGCGGTCCTCGGCGCTGAAGCCCAGATTCTTGTTCAGACCCATGCGGATGTTGTCGCCGTCCAGTCGATAGGCGTGCCGGCCCTGTTGGAGCAACACTTGCTCCAATGCGACGGCGATGGTGCTTTTGCCGCTGGCCGACAGGCCGGTCATCCAGATCGTGCAGCCGCGCTGTCCCATGTTGGCGACGCGCTCGGCGGGCGTGACGTTGCCTTCGTGCCAGTGGATGTTGGTTGCTTTCTGCTCGGCCATGATAACTCCGGGATGTCGAATGTTGAATGTTGAATGTTGAATGTCGGATGTGATCCGTATTTCACAGCCGGCGTGCGGTCGTTGGGGCTTGCATCATTAGAGAACCAAAAATCGTAGCGGAAGCGACGAAACGACGCAATACACCGGCCCCGCCTCCTCACATTGCACATCGAACATCGAACATCGCACATTTTCTGCTACCCTATTCCGCATGGCCAATCCACGCATCATCGTCGGAATCGGGGAAGCATTGTTCGACGTGTTCCCCGATGCACAACGCCTCGGCGGCGCGCCGCTCAACGTGGCGGTTCACGCCCAACAACTCGGCGACACCGGCATCGTCGTCAGCCGGGTCGGTCAGGACGACCTGGCCGACCAGATCATCGCCGAGCTGCGACGGCGCGGCATGACCACCGCGCACCTCCAGTCCGACCCCGATCACCCGACCGGCACCGTCGAAGTCGATGCGTCCGACCCGCACGCCCCGCGATACAACATCCTGCCGGGAGCGTGGGACTACCTGACATATGACGGCGACCTGGACGAACCGGCCCGCCGATGCCACGGCGTCTGCTTCGGCACCCTCGCCCAACGCAACGCGCCGTCGCGCGGCACGATCTATCGTTTTCTGGTCGGCGCGAAAAACGCCGAGCGTTTGTTCGATGTCAACCTGCGACAGGATTTCTACGACCGCCGCTGCATCCTCAGATCCCTGGAACATGCCACCAGCATCCAACTCAACACCGATGAACTGGCGACACTGACGAAACTATTGAACCTCCCCGGCGAGGATGCCGATACGCAAATCGCCTCGCTGCTGCGGACGTACAACCTGCGATGGGCCGCCCTCACCGCCGGGCCGAAGGGCACGACGATTTACACCCCCACGCAAAAGTTCGTCGGCGCGCCCGTCGTTGTCACGTCACAGGCGGATGCCGTCGGCGCGGGCGATGCCGTCGCCGCCGCGCTGTTGCACGGCATCACACGCCGCTGGGACTGGCCCCGCACACTCACCCTGGCCAACACACTCGGCGCGTTCGTGGCGTCACACGCCGGCGCATGCCCGGAACTGAACGATGAGATTCGCAAACTCGCGGGAGCGTGAAAATGACCAATGAAACCTTTGAAAAACTCACTTCAAGCGCGGGATGACGCCGTATTCGGCGGCAGACCGTGGTCAATGGCAGGTTTTTCAAAGCCCTCGATTCGGATTTCGATCTTCGAGTTTCGAGTTTCGCCTTCCCCCCCAATTCTCACGCCTCCAACCCGTTTCACCCGATAATCCCCCCATGTCCTCCTTCAAACCCCGCGCCACCATCCTCATCCCCCATTTCAACAACGGCCGGCAATCCTCCTCCTCCGGCTCGCTCGATCTCATCGGCGAACTCCTCCAATCCCTCCACGATACACTCCACGACGACCCCACTCCCTTCGAGCTTCTGGTCAACGACGACGGCTCCACCGATGACTCCCTCAACACCCTCCGCGCCTGGGCTAAACGCGCCTGGCCCAACGGACAACCCTTCCTCCATCTCACCGAATCCCCCCACGAGGGCTTCATCTCCGCGGCCAACAATCGCATGTACCGCGCCTCATCCGGCCAATACCTCGTCCGACTCGATGGCGACATCCTCACTCTCACCCGTCACTGGGTCTCCCGCGTCTGTGAATACTTCGACAACGGCCCCCCAACGCTCGGCATCCTCGCCCCCAAACAACTCGGCATGAACGGTCGCATCCACGCCCTCGGAGACTGGCTCCTCCATCCCGCCGGTTACACCCACGCCTGTCACGGCATGGAACGACACGCCGTCACCTATCCCTTCGAGGTCGATCACGCGATGGGCTGCTTCTATTGCTGCAAACGCGCCCTTTTCGACGATATCGGCGGATACGACGAAAAATGCCTCCGCGGTGAAACCGAAGATTTCACCACCATGGCCCGCGCCCGCGGCTGGCGCTGCTTCGCCGCCCCCGACATCGAGTTCGTCCACCGTCACGCCGCCCGCAAGGGCCGCGCTTCCAAATACGATGACCCCGCTGAAATCCGCAAAGACCTCGCCTACTACGAACAAAAATGGGGCTTTTCCCGCATCGCCCCCGACCTCGACCTCATCCGCGATCGCTACCGCAACTCCCCCTTGCTTTGGAACCCCGCCCTCAATATCACACGCCCCGCAACCCTCCCGGTTGAGCAACCGATCCACGTCCAGCAATCGCTCTGGCCTCGTTTCGCCTCCGATCAAAACTTTCAACAAGCCATCCAGCTCCGCGCCCAAATCGCCCACCAATTCATCACCGCCTCCTCTTCCGGGGGTTTGGCGGGTGGCACGAAGTGCCCCTCCGCGATCCTCAACCTCGACCAATCCCAGGGTCTGGTCCCCCATCTCCTCGCGCTCCGCAATCTCCCCACGCGAAACCTCTATTCCGACAAAAATACGCTGCGATTCGTGCAGCAATGTCTCGCCAATCAAAAATATTCCGCCCCCGGAAATGACCCCGGAAACGCGCCCGACCCCACAAAGCCGCGACCGGTGGTCGCGGTCCCATCCGCCGAATTGCACGCCCACGACCGTGCGCTTTCCGCCCCCGACCACTCCCTCGATGCGATCCTTTATTTTGATGTTTTCCGAAAACACCCCAATCCCGTCGCTTTGATCCGTGAAGCATATCGTGTACTTAAGCCCGCCGGCCTCATGCTCATCATCGAACAACCCGCCGGCCCGCAACCCTGGCGCCCCGATGATAATGAGCATTTCTACGACCTCAATCGTCTGCACAATCAGGTGATGCTCACCAACCAATATCGCTGGACCCTCGCCGGCGACATCACCCAACAAAACACCCAGCAAGCCCTCATCCTCCCCGCCCGAAAAGCATCATGACGTTTAGCGGGTGACGCGAAGCGTCCCTCCCTCTCCTCATTCGGGTTTCCCCTAATTTCTTTTCCCTTGATTTTCCCTTTCCCTGGTGTAGAGTTCCCTCGTCGGGTATCGCCTCTTCCCACCTTTTTGTTCGGAGCCGAGAGATGAATCGCGTTTTTACCGCTGCCCTGTTGTTGCTGGTTTTCACCGCCGCCAACCTGCCCCCCGCAGTCAGCGCCGCACAGGGAGCCATTGACCTGGGGCAAGAGGATTATTCCACGTGGAGTCTATACGGCAGTGCCACGCTCAACACCACCACGTATAATAGTCTTATCTACCAGAATATCGTTCTGACTTCACCCGGAGTAGCAGACAGCGCGGGCGCGGCATTCGCCCCCGCTCCCCTCACGATTGACCTCAATCAGCCCTTCTCGTTTAGATTTCCTTTCTATATCAGTCCCGGCACCGTTGTACGCGGCGACGGGTTGACCTTTGTCCTTGCCGGCACTCCGCGAGTCGGCAACGGCGGATCGGGTTTGGGGTACGAGACATTGAATGGCGTAGCGTTCGCGGTCGATACATTCGATTTTGGCTCCCCGGACCCTGTGTCCCCCAGTCTCCAGATTCTGACGGGTGGGTCTGTTGATCCGGTGGCGTTCACCGAAACCGGCCTGGGTGACGACATCTGGTACACGTTCGCTAATGAGCATTTTCAGTGGAATGCGATTGTCTCCTACACCCCGTCGGGAAATAATGACCAACTGGGCACTTTGACAGGATCCATTCAGCAGCCCGCCTTCCCGGGGTACGATGGCCTGCCGATCAGCGTTTCCGCACCGGTTGACTTGAGCTTGCTGGGCACGGATGTCTTCGACCCGGATACGAACGCGTATCTGTATAGCTCGCTGTACTACGGCTTCACCGCCGGCAACGGCCTGGCCGACGATGGACACTTCGTCACTTCCGTTATCCCCATCCCCGAACCCGCCTCTCTCGCCCTTCTCGCCGCCGGTTCCCTCTCGCTCCTCCGCCGTCGCCGCGCCGCGTAATTCCATCTGAACTTTTGCAAAAGTCCAGTTCCATCTCATCTTCAAAACATTTTCGTTCGCTCGAAACTCCCGCCCGTCGGGAGTTTTTTTCGCGCCCGCCGCTTCGCCGAAAACACCGCGAGCGGGAACGGCGATGCGTTTTCCATCAAACGCAAATTTGGTGCGCATCGCTCAAAAAACGCGAAATCAAAAACGTCGCCAATCGCTCCAAAGGCGCACACAACCGTCGCAAAACACGAAAAAAAGCGCGACTCTGCGCACCACCGCGTCGCATACCGATCCAAATCGTTTCGCCGCGAAACATATCCGCGCACCCGCATGTCGCTTTCGCGTGATTCGGATGTGGCGGAAAAGCGTGCGAGAAGGGACAGGAGTAAGGAGTAGGGAGTAAGAACCCCTGGCGCGCCGAATACAATTCTCCTGTCTCCCTACTCCTTTCTCGTCGGTGGGTCAGAGTGTGCGAAGGGCTTTGTCCAGTGCCGCGCGTGCCGCGGGCAGCGGGTGTTCGCGCGCCTCGGCGATCAGGGCCTGCTCGCCCTTGCGTTTGATTAGACGAAGCAATTCTTTGAGGTGCGAATCGCGCATCTGGCTGAATATGGCGAACCCGTGTTCCAACTCGTGCCGGGTGTGGCGCGACAGCGGGTCTTCCAGTCGCGTCTGCGCCACGGCCCAGTCGATCAGCGATCGCGGCTCGCTGGAAAAACGGTACAGATCCAGCGTGTGCATCAGTCGCCGGCCCAGCGGCATGAACGGGTCGCTGCACTTGTCGGGCAGCATCGTCAGCGAGTCGCCGTTGCCCGCCGCCGCCGGTGAATTGGCGGTGTTTTGCGATCTCTCCAACTCCGCCAGCCAACCGCCCCCGCCCCCGGAAGTTGTCGCGGCTCCTGAAGCGGGCGATGTTTTTCGCGGTGCTACGCTGGACAACTCCGTGCCCTCCGGCACGATGCTGGCGTAAGCGGTGTTCACCGTCACACGCCCCTGATTGGCGAAGTCGATGACCATGCGTTGCGCGGGCATCCCTTCGGTGTTCAGCGGCTGAATGCTTTGAATGATACCCAGCCCCCATTCGGGCCGGGCTGCGTGTCGAACGCGATCACCTTGATGAAAATCCATGTCTGTGTGCCTTGCGGGATGCGGAATGCGGGATGCGGCTTGCGGGATGCCAAACCCGCACAGCGCAGGCCGCAAGCCGCACACCGCATCGCCCGGACCATGCGGAAACGTACTTCAAGTGGGAATGCGGTCGAAAGGAGTCGAACCTTCACGGGGTGTTTAGCCCCACTAGGACCTGAACCTAGCGCGTCTGCCAATTCCGCCACGACCGCAGCGACAGGCCAACCGACCCGGCCGGCAAGCCGAATCAAGTCCCAAATAATAGATGTTTCCCGGCTGCTATGCAAGCGACACGGCCAAGTCGGAAGTCGGACAGTCGGACGGGTGCATGACAGTTTTCGCGGGGGGATAGCCGACAAGATGTAGTGGTGGGTCGCCCCGGACGGCGATCCGACGGCAGCCAACGAGCAAGGAGGTTCCATCATGGCGGCAC
>JBAYVY010000042.1:0-15541 GCA_041674345.1 Phycisphaeraceae bacterium
CTGGTCTGGGAAGCAACACGATGACCGGGCTTGCCGGTGTCGTGGGCGGTTCCCGCACTATGACCGTCAATGTGACCAATTCGGAGTTCAGCAATTCCTCGACTCTTGAAGTCACACCCGCATCGCCCGGAACGCTGTCATTCAGCAACGCATCGGGCCAGAACGCCATCGGCACCGTGCTTTGGGATGCCAACGGACTTGGCCTGGGCGGAGTTGATCTGACCAATGGCGGCTCCCTCTCGCATCTTCAAACCAAGATTCTTGCCAGTGATCTGAACGTCGGCTTCCGTGTGGATATCACCGAAACACTCGCGGCCGGTGGATCCTCGGCCTACTTCACCGCCAATCTTGGCGCAGGGGCTTCGTTCGTCAATCAGCTTCTGTCGAGTTTCATTAACGCTGCCAACGTGGACTTCACGCAAGTGAACAGCATCCTGCTGACCCTGACCGGTCCCGATGCTCAGGACTCCACACTGGACCTGTTGGAAGTGACCAACACCCCCGTGCCTGAACCGGCTTCTCTGGCACTGATCGCTCTTGGTGCAGTGGCGATGCTTCGTCGCCGTCACCATGCGTGACCGTTCGCTTAAATGCGACCCCGATTCGTTTCGTCTCCACGCGCCGCGGGGTCACCCCCCGCGGCGCGTTTTCTTTGTCGGCGATTTCCGGTCAATTCGGACATCCGCGGCCCGTGACTCGAAAAATATTCCGATAATTCGTATTTTGTTGATATGTCAGTGCCGTGGGGTGCTATAATGCGGGTGACATTGGAGCGCGAACGAAATACCAATCGCCTCCAAGTCGGACGACTAGATGAAGGGCAGCCCGACTGAAATCGGGACGTCCGTTGACGAGTAAGCCGACGTGAACAGGCACTTTTTCAGTGCGGGTTCATGTCGGCTTTTTTTGCACTCGTGGTCACCCGTGACCCACAATCCGCAACGAGATGACATCATGATGACTCCGATTAAAAAAACGATGGCACAGCAGGTCGCGAAAGCGGCCAGCGATTTTCAACTGCAACGCACGGGGCACGCGCCCAAGTCCGTGACTGTGGTGCTCAGCGACAGCACACTGGTCATCACCATGCACGGTGCTTTGACGCCTGCGGAACAGGCCCTGGCCACGAACCCCGCCGGCGCGGCGCAGGTGCAGGAGTTTCACCGCCAATTGTTCGTCACTTCTTCCGAGGACTTGCGGCAGGCGATCAAGCGCATCACCGGCGTGGACGTGCGGGAAGCGGCGTCGGACGTTGAAACAACCACCGGCACCGTGGTCCACGCATTCACCAACGGAACGATGGTGCAGGTGTTTTTACTGGCCGAAGAATTGTCCCCTGAAGCATGGAATGCAAGTGATCCTGTCGGATCACTGTGAAGTCATTAACCAAGAAGGAGTACCAACATGACTCGTCAATTGATTGGAATCGGGATCGTGGTTTTGGGTGCTGCGATGTTGACCGGCTGCGGACGTGACAACCCGTCGGAGCAAGGCAGCAAGGTTCAGAAAGCGACGGCGGTGGCCGCGGATCAGGCGGAGATCGACGCCAAGGCGACCGCGGATGCGAAAGTGGCTGCCGATATGAAAGCGGAGAAAGACGCCAAGGCGGCGGCGGATCAGGCAGCAACGGATCTCCAGGCGGCGAAAAACGCGAAGGTAACGGCGGACCAGGCCGCGGTCGATGCGGAAATCGCGGCGGACGCCAAGGCGGCTGCGGACATCAAGGCAGCCGAGGTTGCGAAGGGGGCCGCCGAAAAAGCCGCTGCGGATGCGAAGGTCGCCGCCGACGTTAAGGCCGCCGCCGATCTGAAGGCCGCCAATGCCCAGATCAAGGTGTCCGCCGATGCCACCGCCGCGAAGGCCGCTACGCTGCTTGAGCAACTCCAGCAGCAGATCAAGGACGGCAAACTTGATGCAGCCCAGACAAGTCTCACCGAATTGGACGACATGAAGGGCTGGCTCCCCGCATCGATTCAGGAAAAAGTCGAAACCGCCCGAACCGCGCTGAAAGCGAAGCAAACCGCCGCGAATTTGGTGAGGTAATTCAAACGATCCTCCGGAGGAGTTAAGTTCCGTCGGCTGAACAAGCGTGATCCATTGCCCTCTAACCCTGAAAGACTGATTCATGAAAAACTTTGTGGTGCAACCCGAATCCATGCATGTATTCACGGCCTCGCCGAAGCGCGTCGCCCCGAAATCCGAATCGGCCATGCCCCCGATTTTCCCGGCCCCCCTGCATGCCGACATCGCTCGACGCGCGTACGACATCTACGTCAACAAGGGTTGCCAACAGGGCCAATGCCAACAGAACTGGCAGCAGGCCGAGCAGGACTTGGGGAGCAAGGACCGGTCGTGACATTCACCGCGACCGCGATTTGCACAAAGTCGAACAACTGAAAGGAAACTCCAATGGGACTGATTCTACTCATCATCGTGATCTTGTTGCTCGTGGGCGCGTTGCCCCGCTGGAACCACAGCCGAAGTTGGGGCTACTACCCCAGCGGCGGCCTGGGGCTGATCCTGCTGATCCTGTTGATATTGCTGCTGATGGGATACCTGCCCCGCGGTTTCTGATCGCTCGGCGGCAGGCGTTGTTGTGTCACTCATCTGATTCATTCAAGAGGAACTTATGAAAATCGCATTCATTGTGCTCGCTGTGATCGTGGTTGTGGGCTTCTTTATGGGTTGGTTCAATTTCTCGGCACACAACAGCGACGGTAGTTCCACCGCCAACATGACCATGACGGTGGACAAAGACAAGATCGCGGCGGACAAGGACAAGCTTGTGGACCAGATGCACAACCTGGGCAACCGGAACGACCCACCGACACCCGACCAGGATCGGAAATGATCGACCAGGCCACGGATGCTGCATGCACAGGGGACGACATATGCTCCGATTACGCGATGAAACGCCTGCCGTACACACTGGCGATCATAGGGACAAGACATTGATTGAGATGATCTGCCGCCGAATCGCGCGTGATTATGCGGAACGCGACGGGACGGCAGGCGCACAGATGCGTACCAAACAGATGTGTCGTCTCGCGGAGAGAAAACCCTCGACCGCCCCGCGGATCGGTTCGACGATCTCCGCGCCATGTGAACGATAGGTTCGCCGCAACAGATACGGATAGAAGTCAGAAGGAACGTATATGCCGATCGAAATTTACATTGCGGTGCTGGTGGCCTGTGGCTGCATGGTCGTGCTGACGCTCTCGGTGTTGATCGTGGCGATGTATGTGCATGCGACGTTGGCGCGGATGGAGCAGAGTGCGGCCAAGATGCAGAGCGACGTATCCGCCCTGGCCCAGGAGAGCAGAGGGATCATCACGGAGATGCGACGGGCCTCCAGCGCAGCCGCCTCATCAATGGAGGACGTGAAGCATATGACGCACACGGCTCGCGGTTGGACGGATCGAGCCGATCATCTGATCGTCGCCGTGGGTGCCATTGTCGAGCCGCCGGTGTTTTTGGTGTCGAAGAAGATTCAAATGGCCGGGGGATTTGTCAGCGGGGTTCTGCAAGCGTTGCTGAACTCCAAAAGTGAATAACTCTGTTTAAGGAGTCTGTCGATGTCGGATGAAAACAAGGGATCATCGTTTGCCACCATGAGCGCAGCATTTGCCGTCGGAACGCTGGTAGGCGTGGGTTTGGCGCTTCTGTATGCCCCCAAATCAGGTAAAGAAACGCGGGAGCTGGTGGGCAAAAAGATGAGAGACATCAAGGGTGCTGCTGGCAGCGTGATTGAAGAGGGCAAGCATCTGATCCAGGAAGGCAAGCAGAAGGCGCATGAGGTGTTCGAGAAGGGCAAGGAAGTCGCGCATGAAATCGGCGGATCCGCCGATCGGAATGTGTAATGAATGCGGAGTACCCCCCCCGGCCGACACGGTTCACCATATCCGATCCGCTCACTGCAATCGAGCGGATCGGACGGTGGGGGTGAAAGAGACCCGTGGCACGGAGACGGGAGGGTGTTCGCGGAACACGCCGAACATCTGACGCCATGCCGAAAGGAATCTTATGAATATTCAACGCATTTTCGGAACCATTCTCCTGGTGGCGGGCGTGATTCTGTTCATCATCGGTTTGAGCGCATCAGACTCGGTCGCTGACCGATGGAGCAACTTCTTCACCGGCCACTACACAGACGCCACCGTGTGGTACATGGTCGGCGGGATCGGGTTGGCGGTCGCGGGCCTGATGATGGGCCTGTTCGGCGGACGCGGAAACTTGTCGTAAACCGCATCGCGCCACGTGCGTGATGAAATCAATGGCCCCGCTTGAGCCGGCGGATGCGTATCCGTCGGCATGAATCGCGGGTTGGGCAACCTGTGATCGGCGTGCGGGAATTTCCCGGCGACGATCCGATCGAAAGGACTCGTTATGAAAAAGTATCTGACCGGAATGATGTTCGCGGTGGTTGGTGTGATCGGCTTCCTGATAGTCGCCGGCTGTGCGACGGCACCGGCCACGGTGGAAGGCAAGACCGACATCCGTGACGACGCAGCCGTCGCGGTCAGCAAAGCGAAGACGAGTGATCCCACGCTGGCCAACGTCCTCGACTCCGCCGCGGGCTATGCGGTGTTCCCCTCGGTCGGCAAAGGCGCGGCGGGAATCGGCGGGGCCTACGGCAAGGGCGTGCTCTACGAACGCGGCATCGCCGTGGGCTACTGCGATCTGAGCCAGGCGACGATCGGCTTCCAACTGGGCGGGCAGGCCTACACCGAAATCATCGCATTTGAAACCCGGCAGGCCGTGGACACATTCAAGCAAGGCAACTTCCGCTTCGACGCACAGGCCACCGCCGTCGCGCTGAAGTCCGGCACCGGCGCCAACGCCAAGTACGCCAACGGCGTGGCGGTCTTCACCATGGACGAGGCCGGCCTGATGTACGAGGCCTCCGTGGGCGGACAGAAGTTCAGCTATCAAGCCAGGTGACCCGCCGGATCGGCCGCCCGGGAAACCTTCCTCCCGGGCGGCGATGGTCACAACCGTACTCGCCATTCACGCCGCCCCGCTCGCCTGCTCATGCCGCAACTGTCCGCACGCGGCGGCGATGTCGCGGCCCCGGCTGGCGCGGATGTGTGTGTTCACGCCGGCTTGTTGCAACAACTGTTGAAAGCGGCGCACGTCGTCAGTGTCGGGCCGGCCGAACGCAATGCCCTTCACTTCGTTGTAACGAATCAGATTCACCTTCGCCCGCAGCGTTTTCGCCACCTCGGCCAGTTCGCGGGCATGGTCCGGCTGGTCGTTGACCTGCCGCAGCAAAATGTATTCAAGCACCACTTCACGCCCGGTCTTTTCAAAATAGTATTGACCGGCTTCCAGTATCTGCCAGATCGTCGTGAACGACGCCCACGGAATCAGTTGCCGGCGCAGTTCGTCGTTGGGCGCGTGCAGCGAAATCGCCAGCGTGACCGGTACGTCCAGTTGATCGGCCAACCGGCGAATCTGCGCGGGTAATCCGACGGTGCTGATCGTGATACGCCGGCCCGACAGGTTGAACGCCCACTCGGCGTTCAGCGCCCGCACCGCCGCCGTCACCGCGTTGAAATTGCTCAGCGGCTCGCCCATGCCCATGAAGACGATGTGCGTGATCGCGGGAAAGTCGGAAGTCGGAAGTCGGAAGTCGGAAGTGGCTGGCGCGTTCTGAACTTCCGCCTTCCCACTTCCGACTTCCGACTTGAGTACCTGGTTCAGCCACCACACCTGTTCGACGATCCTCCCGGCGGTCAGGTTATCGTCGAGTCCGCCCAGGCCCGATGCGCAGAACTTGCAGCCGACGGGGCAGCCGACCTGCGAACTGATGCACGCGGTGCGGCGGAGTTTGCCGCTGATTTTCGATTCCGCGGGAATCATCACGCACTCGGTTTGAAGTCGGAAGCCGGAAGAAGAAAGTCGGAAGCCGGAAGTCGGAAGTGGGAAGTTCAGAGCGGCGGTATCCGTTTTCTGAACTTCCGCCTTCCGACTTCCGACTTCCGACTTTCTTCCTACTTCCGCCTTTCCACTTCCGACTTCCGATTTTATTCTCCCCCAATCGACCAGCAGTTTTTGCGTGCCGTCGGTGGCCAGTTGATGCTGGACGACGCGGCCGGTGGTGAAGGTCATTTGGGAGGCGAGCATCACACGATCGGCTTTGCTGAAGTCGGTCATCTGTTGCGGGTCGATGATGCCGCGCTGATAAACCCACTGGAGCAGTTGATCGGCGCGGAAGCGGGGCATTCGGTGATCGGCACACCAGGCGATGAGCGCGTCGCGCGTCAGGTCGAAAAAATGGGTGGGTGTGTCAGGCATTGGCGATCCGGGTCTTCGCAGACCACCGGAAGTTCAGGCCCGGTTTGGGTTACGGACTGTTTCAAAAATGTTTATCACAGGGCGCAGAGGCACAAAGGCACAGAGGGAAACAGGAAAGGATTGAGATTCAAACAATCATTGGATCGGTCTTCTTCGTATCTTTGCGCCTCCGCGCCCTTTGTGATAAGTGTGAAGTTTTGCAAAAACCGAAAAGATATTTCAACACAAGAGGGCACAGAGTACGCAGAGAGGGATTTTTAATGTGTTTTTCTCGGTTTTCACCTCTGTGAGCCCTCTGTGAGCTTTGTGTCCGCTGTGTTGAAATCGCATTTCGCAAAAGTCCAGATAAGTATTGAAACAGTCGCTCAGCCGGCGGTGGTTTCTTTCAGTACGCGGAGCGAGCGGGGCAGCTCGAAGTGCATGTTTTCGTCGGTGGTGAAGCGTTCGTCGGTGGTCGCATCGTGCTTGTCGTGCAGGTATTCCATGATTTCCTGCACGAGGTGTTCGGGGGCGGAAGCGCCGGCGGTCAGCAGCAGGGTTTCAACGCCTTCCAGCCAGGCGGGGTCGATTTCGCCGACATCATCGACCAGGTGGGCGGGGGTGCCGCTGGTCTCGGCGATTTCGGTGAGGCGGACGGAGTTGGACGAGTTTTTCGATCCGACGACCAGCACCAGATCGGCTTCGGGGGCGATGTAACGCACGGCGTGCTGGCGGTTGGTCGTGGCGTAACAGATGTCATCGGACGGCGGGGCCTTGACGTGCGGGTATTTCTTTTTGATCGCGGAGATGATGACGTTGGCGTCGTCCATGCTCAGCGTGGTCTGCGTCAGATAGACCAGCGAATCCCGCGGGGAAAAGCGGGTTTTCGCCACGTCCTGCGGGGACTCGACGATGGTGATGGCGTCGGGCGCTTCGCCGACGGTGCCGAGTACTTCATCGTGGCCGGCGTGTCCGACGAGGAGGATTTTGAAGCCCTGTTTGGCGTAGCGCACAGCTTCCATATGGACCTTGGTGACCAGGGGGCAGGTGGCGTCGATCATGGTCAGGCCGCGGGATTTGGCGCGGTCGCGCACGGTGGGGCTGACGCCGTGCGCGCTGAAAATCACCGTGGCGTTGTCGGGCACGTCGTCGATGGTATCGACGAAGGTGACGCCGCGGCTGGTGAAGCTGTTGACGACGTGACGGTTGTGTACGATTTCGTGATAGACGTAAAGCGGCGCGCCGACGATTTTGAGGGCTTCCTCAACGGTGTCGATGGCCATGATGACGCCGGCACAGAAACCGCGCGGATTGGCGAGAAGGATACGCATGAATCAGCTCCCGCAGGCGGATTTCCATGAGGCCTGCCAAGGTATCAGTATAGCACAGTCGTGCTATACTGGCGGGTTTGACGTACTGGGAAAAGATCGCATGGCGTCGGTGATTCTGCCACAACTAGAGCGCTTCGGGCCGGAGCGTTGCGAGGCGTTGGACCTCGCGGCGGCGCGGGAGTATGTGCGGGAACTGGCGACGGGACACTACGAAAACTTCACCGTGGTCAGCAAGTTGCTCCCGGCGAATTTGCGGGAACACTTCGCGGCGGTGTACGCCTTCTGTCGATGGGCCGACGACCTGGGCGACGAGGCGGCCCCCGGAGACCCCCGGAACCCCCGCAAGTCATTGGAACTGTTGGCGTGGTGGCGGCGGGAATTGGACGATTGCTATGCGGGCAGGCCGCGTCATCCGGTGTTCGTGGCGCTGCGACCGACGATTGAAAAGTTCGATGTGCCGAGCAAACCGTTCGGGGATTTAATCAGCGCGTTCGAGCAGGATCAGCGTGTGCAACGGTATCAGACATGGGAGCAGGCGATGGACTACTGCACGCGCAGTGCCGATCCGGTGGGGCGGCTGGTGTTGTATCTGTGCGGATATCGTGACGCGGAACGACAACGATACAGCGACCGCACCTGCACGGCGTTGCAACTGACCAACTTCTGGCAGGACGTGCGGCGGGACATCATCGAGCGAGACCGCATCTATGTTCCGGCGGACATACTGGCGAAGCACGGGGCGACGCATGAGGACATGGTGTGCGCTGTGCGGGATGCGGGGTGCGTGATGCGGGGTGCGGCTCTGCCTCCGCGCCGCAATCCGCGATCCGCGATCCGCAATGCGTTGCGAGAGTGTTGCGACCGCACCTGGCCGTTGTTTGACGAAGGGCGGAAGTTGTGGCCGATGGTTCGGCCGGAGGTGCGGCTGAGCATTCGGCTGTTCTCGCGGGGCGGGCAGCGGGTGCTGCGATTGGTGGAAAAGCAGGGTTACGACACGTTGAATCACCGGCCGAAGTTGTCGAAAACCGGGAAACTTTGGCTGATGGCGGGGGCGATGGTGAATCGCTGGTTTGCGAAGGGATCGACTGAATGACGCGGATATCGCTCGAACAATCAGAACATTATTGCGAACAGGTGACGCGGCAGCGCGCCCGCAATTTTTACTACGGCATGAAACTCACCCCCGGAAGTAAAGGCCCTGGAAGTAAACGATTTGCGATGTACGCCATTTATGCGTGGATGCGACTGGCGGACGACCTGGCGGACGCGGCCCCCGGAAGTGGCGTGGGAAATGACGACGCGGCGAAAACCGCGTCGCTGGAAAAGTTTCGTGATATGACGATGGCGACGCTGGACGGCGGCGGTTCCGGGGACGGGGTCGGTTCCGGGGGCGGCGGCGAAATGCCGGGCGATGAAGTTTGGCCCGCGTTCATCGACACGGTGAAGCGTTACGAGATACCGCGACAATATCTGGCGGACATGATCGACGGGCAGTTGATGGACATGCGTGTGAAGCGATATGCGACGTTCGATGCGTTGTACGATTACTGTTACAAGGTGGCGTCGGTGGTGGGGCTGACGTGCATCGAGGTGTGGGGTTACGACGGGGGAGAGCGAACGCGGAAACTGGCGGAACACCGGGGCATCGCGTTTCAGTTGACGAATATATTGCGGGATGTGCGGGAGGACGCGGGGCGGGACCGGGTGTATTTGCCGGGTGAGGATTTTGACGTGTTCGAGCTTACGCCGTCGATGTTTTTGTTCGGCGAACAGGCGGAGGCGATGGCGGGACTGCGTAAAACGGTGGCCCGCGCCGATCAATACTTCCGGGGGTCGGAGGAGTTGGACCGGCTGGTGCATCGGGACGGCAAGGCGTGTCTGTGGGCGATGACGGAGATTTACCGGGGCATTTTCGAGAAAATCAGGCGCGACCCGGCGGCGGTGCTGCGCGACAAGCGCATCCGGCTGTCGAGCATGCGCAAGGGGTGGATCGCATTGCGCGCCCGGGGAAAGGCGGCGATATGAACGGTTCGCCGCGAGACGTGATCGTGCTGGGCGGGGGCGTGGCGGGCATCGCGGCGGCGGTGCGATTGGCGCAGCGAGGCGTCAAAGTCACACTCATCGAAACACGCAAACGACTCGGCGGACGAGCCGGCAGCTTCCCTAATAAAGACACGGCCCCCGGAAGTTACCTCGATCAAAGTCAGCATGTTTTGCTGGGCTGCTGCACGAATCTGATGGACTTGTACGAGCGGTTGGGTGTGAGCGATCGGGTGACGTGGCTGGACCGGCTGCACTTTTTCGACAAGCAGGGACATCACGATGTGCTGTCGAGCGCGCCGCTGCCGGCCCCGCTGCACCTGGGGCCGGCGATGCTGCGGTTCGGCACGCTGACATGGCGCGACAAGCTGGCGATACAACGCGCGATGTTGCGGATGTTGCGCATCGGCGTGAAAGGGCGGGCGAAGTTCGCGGATCGCACCTTCGGGCAATGGCTGCATGAGATGAATCAGCCGGAGCGAGCCATCGAGCGGTTTTGGGCGGTGATCGTGGTCAGCGCGTGCAATCTGCCCCCGGGAAAAGTGAGCGCGGCGGTTGCGATGCAGGTGTTTCAGGAGGGATTTCTGGCGCACCGGCGGGCGTACCTGATGGGCGTGTCGAAGGTGCCGCTGGTGCGGTTGTACGATCAGGCCGAGCCGATTGTGCGAGCGGCGGGCGGGCAGGTGATGCTCGGCCAGTCGATTGAACGATTGCGATTCGCCGGCGGTCGCATCACCGGCGTGATGATCGAAAACGAGCGGTGGCTGGAAGCGGATGCGTACATCAGCGCGCTGCCGTTCGACCGGCTGGCGAAGATCGCGCCCCCGCCCCCGGAAGGTGTGGCGGACGATGCGAGATTCCGGTGGCTCGACAAGTTGGATGTCAGTCCGATCATCGGCATCCATCTATGGTTGGACCGGGCGGTGATGGAATGGTCGCATATGATTTTCGTCGATTCGCCGCTGGAGTGGGTGTTCAGAAAGTCGGAAGTCGCAAGTGGGAAGTCGCAAGTGGGAAGCGGGCAACCGCAAACCGCAAACCGCAAACCGCAAACCGAACAGTATCTTCACGCGGTGGTGAGCGCGGCCGATGCGTGGGTGGACAAGTCGCAGGATGAGATTGTGGCGATGGCGATGTCGGAGTTGGCGGCTTACCTGCCGGGGGGGGCGGGGGTGCCGGCGATCAGGGAAGCGAAATTGCTGCGGGCGAAAGTGGTGAAGGAAAAACGCGCGACGTTCGCGGCGGTCCCCGGAAGCGATGCGTATCGACCGGCGACTTGCGGGGAGACGGCGAACCTGATGCTGGCCGGTGACTGGACGGCGACGGGCTGGCCGGCCACGATGGAAGGCGCGACGCGCAGCGGTTACGCGGCGGCGGGGGCGCTGCTGAATGAACGCATGTTGGTGGATGATTTACCGGCCGCGCGAATCACGCGCTGGTTGGCGCGGTGATGGGTGGGGCGGTTTTTCTGTGGCGCAGCACCTTGCGGATGAGCAGGGCGATGAGCAGGAGGACGACCAGGGCGACGATGACGGGGATGAACAGTGCGAGGATGGAGAGGACGATGGAGCCGGCCGCTTCGGCGGTGGAGACGATGGGGTTGCCCACGCTGGCGGTGGTGACGGTGGAGGCGGCGCGTGTGGTGACGGTGAGGAGTTGGACGCCGGACGCGACGCCGCCGCCGGCGATCACGGCGAGGGTCCACTTGAGGGCGGGGTCGATGTCGCCGAGTACGGCGGCGGTGGCGATGATGCCGGCGACGGTCGCGACGGGAGTGGCGAGGGTGTCGAGCAGGTTATCCACCCAGGGGATGTAGTAACCGGTGATTTCCATGACGGTGGCCGAGGCGAAAATCACCAGGGCGACCGGCGAGGCGATCCACTGGAAACCGGGCGACAGCGGAATCAGCGGATGCTGGCCCTGGGCCGCGAGGGATAACACCAGCAGCGGCACGAAGACGCGAAACCCGGTGGCGGCGGCCAGCGCGATGCCCATGCTTAATGCGACGATCAGATGAGGCAGGTTGTCGGACATATGGGGCTCCCGTGGAACGGCTGGTACATGATAGCAGCCCCCGGCAGGGGGGAGGGGCGGGGAAAAAGTTTCGGGTTTCAAGTTTCGAGTTTCGAGAAAAACGGACGGATTCCCGCTCGAAACCCGAAACCCGAAACTCGAAACTATTTTCCCCGCCCCCAGCCCCTACTGCGGCGGGTCATCGGGGCGTGGGGGTTTGTCTTCCATCGGCGGGTTGTCTTCGTCCTGTGAATCGAGTTTCAACCGGCGGGCCGATTCGCTCCAGGGATCGGGCAAATCATCGGCGGATTTGTCTCGCGGATCGTGCAGGGGTTTGCCCCCGCGCGGCCCGAACAGCACCCGACCGACGATCCGAACGGCCAGCCACCCCACCAATAACAACCCCAGAATCGGGGTCAGTACCCAACCGGAATCCGCGGCCAGTGTGAGGGATGGGGCCATGAGCGAATTATAACCGATTGGACGGCGTGTGAACCGGCGGGTACTTTTTAGCGTAAATGAACAGGCCCGTGGAGCCGACAATATAAGGTACGGTGTCCGAATCGGTCGGACGTTGCGCCTTGTGACCCTCAACAGCAGATTGGATGCTTTCGATGAAAACAGCGTGGAAGCGGGATATCAGTCATCCGGCGATGCGGATCGTTTTCGCCGCGATGGTGGCGATATGGGCGTGGTCGATGCCGGTGATGGCCGGGGGAGCCGGCGAGGGCGAGGGAGCCGGCGGGGACGTGACGGCGATCTCGCAGCTATCGACGCAGGCGTGGACGCTGGCCGAGCAGGGCAAGTTGCCGGAGGTTTGGCAAATGATCGAGCGGTTGCCCGCCGCCGATGACGCCGACCCGATGGTCGCCTCGTTGAAGAAGGATTTGGCCGAGCATGAAAAGTCGCAGGCCGACCGCAACGCCCTGACGCGGACCGCGCATGACAAAGCGGTGGGCGAGATGGTCGCCGCGACGGCGAAGGGCGATCTGACCAAGGCGTTGAGTCATGCGGTGGCGGCGCACGGGCTGGCGGCGGATCGCAAGGCGTTTTTGCAAGACCCGCGCATCGTGGCGCTGACCGAGCAGGCCAAGACCGCGGCGGAAAAGGCGGAAGCCGCCGGCGATTGGTTCGGCGCGATGTCGCTGTATCGCCGGCTGGAATTGCTGTACGACGATCACACCTACGACCCGGCGCTGAAACGCACCGGTCGCACGTTGCGTATGCTCAAACTTTACGTCCCGGCTGATTACTACAAACTCGCCGATGATTACGCCGTGTCACAGGGCGACAAGCCGCTCCAGCACTGGGCCGGCGAAGAGGATACCTGGGACAAGCAACTGGCCGGGATCGACATGAACATGGCGCGGCAGGCGCTGACGATGGCGGCTGACAAGCACGTGGAAAGCCCGTCTTACGATCAGCTTTTCAAGGGCGGCTACGACACGCTGCGTGTCATGGTCAACACCGGCGAACTCAAGGGCGCGTTCGCCGGTCTGGGCGATGCGGAAAAGGTCAAAGCGTTCGATGATTACCTTCAGCGGCAACAGGCCGCGCTCAATCGCCGCACCACCCCGATGACCTACACCGAGGCCAATGACAAGCTGCGCGAACTGGTGGAACAGAATCAGAAAACCGTCAACATCGCCGAGCCGGCCCTGTTGCACGAGTTCGACGACGGCGTGATCGACACGCTCGATCCGTTCTCGCAGGTCATCTGGCCCGATGAGAAAAAGCGTTTCGACCGCATGACGCGGCAGACGTTCAGCGGCGTGGGCATTCAGATCACCCTCACCGATGAGGAACTGACCTGCGTCACGCCCATCGAAGATTCGCCCGGTCAGCGGGCCGGCATCAAGCCCGGCGACCGCATCGTCACCATCGACGGCAAATCCACCACCGGCATCACCCTCGACCAGGCCGTCGAAGCCATCACAGGCCCCGAAGGCACCGTCGTCACGCTCGGCATCCGCTCGGTCACCTCCGACAAGGTGCGTGATGTGCCGCTGGTTCGCAAGACCATCAAGATTCAGTCGGTCAAGGGCTTCGACCGCCGCGTCGGCGGGCTGTGGAATTACTGGGTCGATCCGGCCCAACGCATCGGCTACATCCGCATCACGCAGTTCGGCCCGGACACCGCCGATGAAATGGACGCCGCCTACAACGCGATGCGCTACTCCGCCGCCGTGGACGCCATGAGTTCCATCGCCCTGCACCCGGCGCTGGTCACGCGCATCGCCAATGCCGGTTCGCTGTCGGTCAAACCCATCAGCGAATCCGACCGCGACGAGTACGCCCTGATCCGGTCGCGTCAATACAAAAACCTGTCCGACCTGACCGACGCGGATCGTGCGAAGATTCAGGCCTCGCTCGACAAACCCGAAGCGGTGCGCGGGCTGGTGCTTGATCTGCGGTTCAACCCCGGCGGGCTGCTCAAGGCCGCGGTCGATGTCTGCGATCGCTTCATCAGCGAAGGGGCCATCGTCACCGGCGGATCGTCCAGCAACCGCCCCTTCATGGCCGACGACAAGGACACCTACGCCCCCGCGTTCCCCATGATTATCCTCATCAACCCCGGCTCGGCCAGCGCCAGCGAAATCACCGCCGGTTGTCTCCAGGAACATCACCGCGCCCTGATCCTCGGCGAAAACTCCTACGGCAAGGGCTCCGTCCAGCAACTGTATCCCATCCCGACCTTCAACCCCCAGGCCTACGCCAAGATCACCATGCAGTATTACAAGCTGCCCTCCGGCCGCATCATCCACCGCAGGCCCGGCGTCAAACTCTGGGGCATCCAGCCCGATGTCGAAGTCCGCATGACCGAAATCCAGGTCGCCAAACTCATCAAGGCACGCATGTTGATCGACGTCCTGAAAGATTCCACCGACCCCGACATCAAGCCCGAAGACCTCCTCGGTCATGTCAAAAACAAGGACGAAAACAAGAACACCCTCGATGAACTCGACGACGGACGGCCTGTGCCCACCACCGCGGTCGGCGTCCTCAAAGAGGGCTATGACCCCCAACTCGAAACCGCCTCGCTCCTCCTCAAAACCCGCCTCCTCAGCGACAACATCGCACTGACCAAAGCCGAACCGCAAAAGTAATCACGCCGCTTGTGTTTCAAGCACGGACTGACACTGTCTTCGATGGCAGACCGTGATGGAATCCCCATTACTTTCTTGCTCTGTTCATCCGTTATACTGTCCCCCATGTTCACCGGCATCATCCAGGCACGCGGCTCCATCGCCTCCGTCCAACCCAACGCATTCGGCACACGTCTGCTCATTGATCGCGGCAAGTGGCCCTACCAACCGGCGCCCGGCGACTCCATCGCCGTCAACGGTGTGTGCCTCACCCACGCCCCGTCATTCGACGCCCCCGGTGCTGACCCCGCGCTGCTCTGTTTCGATGTGATCCGCGAAACGCTTAGTTGCACCAACCTCGGCTCCCTCAGGGTCGGCGATCAGGTCAACCTCGAATCCTCCATGCGGGCCGACACGCCCATCGCCGGCCACTTCGTCCTGGGACACGTCGATGCCGTCGGCAGAATCACCGGCATCCACAGCGGCAAAGACGAATATCGCCTCACCATCGCCGTCGAACCTGACGTCATGTCCTTCATCGTGCCCAAGGGTTCGGTCGCCATCGACGGCGTGAGTCTCACCATCGCATCAGTCGATGTGGCCGCCCCCGGAAGTAACAGTTTCACCGTCGCCCTGATCCCGACAACGCTCGAACTGACGACACTGGGCACGCATCACATCGGCGACACGGTCAACCTCGAAACCGACATGATCGTGCGTTCGGTCGTCCACGTGCTGACCTTGCAAGGCACGATCCAACCCCGGAACCCCCGGAACCCCCGGAACCCCCGGAAC